>JAESTR010000159.1 GCA_016763495.1 Kordiimonadaceae bacterium | reverse complement strand
TCCTTTTCCGGTTCAATCCTCCGCGGGGTTGCGTAAAAGCATCATTGCTTTAACACCGGATGGCGGCCTACCAACACAGTAAACAGCCGATCCCCACGTGTGAAGTTGCGCCCGTATATGCCTAAAAGGCGCATAGATCAAGAGAATTTTTAGCTATTATGGCTTTTCAACATTAAGCTCTCGTAAAGAAGCTTTGGTTACACCGTAGCCCGCGGCTTTATCGATGGTAACAGACAAGCCATTTCTACCTCGTGTAACCTTAGGTATTGTACGTACAAGAGGCGTATTTTTAGCTTGTTTCATCGCTTCTGTGACGGTAGTTGCACGTGCTAGCTTTATCAGGTTCAAGCGTGTAGGGAACATAAGAGGTACTTTATCATCTTCCCAATCATTTAACAGCACTTGCGGGTTAACCCAGCGCAGAGAAATCGCTTCATTGCCATCATGCTTTGCAGCTTGGCCGTTGTGCGCCGCGATAAAAAAATGCGTATCGAACCGGCGCGGCGCTGTCTCTGGTGTCACCCAGTGGGCAAAAGGAACCAACCCCGCGGTGTCAAGTACACCAGATACCGTAATTAAATCACCGTGAAAATCCTGTGAACCAGCGGTATCTTTTGCAGCGCCAACAGTTAGCATAACCGCAGCTTCTTCATATAGCTCGCGCAGTACGCCCACTCGGTAGTCAAAATCTGCGCTATCAGGTGAACTATTGGTTAAACCATCCCAAAGATTAGTGTCAGCATCCGTTTTGTCTATTTTGCCACCCGGAAAAACAAAGGCACCCGGTGCAAACTTCATGGTTTTGGCGCGTTCCATCATCAGCACTTCTAGGCCAGTGTCCCCGTCGCGCACCAACACAACAGAGGACGCGGGCTTCGCAGGCGCGATTTCTTTTTCGGAAGACACGCTAAATTTCCTCCACCGTTAAAACGCCCATTTCGGCCGCTATCGCCTGCCTAAGCTCAGGCGTCACTTTATAGCGCCCTGTCATCCTAAATTCCGCAAACCTGTTACCGTCCGCCACGGGAAGTCGCAGTGTCACTTTGCCTTTACCGCCAGTTTTACGGTCGAGTGACGCTTTGATCGGCGGAAAGGCACTTGCATCTTCAACTTCAATGAACAGACCTTTGGATGATTGTGACGCAACTTGCTCAAGTGATTCCATACCTCTGCATAACAGCCCAATGGTATCATCGTCATCCCGCTTACGAATTTGAACAGACACCACCATTGGCGCGCCCTCTTCTACCAGCGCCCGCATACGGTCCAAATCATCTTCAAACGCCAACATCTCAAACGCATCAGTACGATCAGACAATGTTAGCCGCCCAAACTTACCGCCTTTTTTAGTAAGCCCTTCACGATACCCAAGAATGGCGCCGGCCATACGCACCGTCTGCCCCACAAGTCCCGGACTATTATAGACTTCACGCGCAGGGATGATAGATTCTCGCTGCAAAACAGTCTCATAATTATCTAGTGGATGTGCTGAGATATAGAAACCAACAGCTTTACGTTCTTCATCCAGCATTTCAGTATCTGTCCACTGCTTGACGATCGGGAGAACAGGCCGGTCAACCACAGTAGCCATTTCACCAGCAAATAGACTTACTTGGTCACTTTCTCGTTCACGGGCTTCCATCTGAGCAACCCGCATAATCATGTCAGCGGCCGCATAAGCCTGCGCTCTGTCTGGCACCAAGCTGTCAAACGCGCCTGCAGCCACAAGCCGCTCTATCTGGCGCTTATTCAGCATTTTCGGGTCGATGCGCTCAGCAAAATCAAAGACATCTTTAAACTTGCCGTTGGCTTCGCGTTCCGCCACCACGGCTTCCATCGCCTTTTCACCAACACCTTTGATAGCGCCAAGTGCGTAACGCACACCCAAGTTATGGCGCGGGTCATCTTCTTCTTCAATGTAGTCTTCAGGTGCGGCTTGCATAACAAACGGCACTTCAGAATAGTTGATATCTGGCAGAAGTAACGGCACTTCCATACGCTGCAATTCAAGTTTGAAGGACGCCAATTTATCAGTATTACCCATATCAAGGGTCATGATGGCCGCCATAAACTCAACGGGGTAATTAGCCTTCAAATATGCTGTATGGTACGCCACAAGTGCATAGGCTGCTGCGTGTGATTTGTTAAAACCGTATGATGCGAACTTTGTAACCAAATCAAAGATATAGCTGGCTTTTTCAGCGTCAATGCCGCGTTCAACGGCACCGTCACAGAAACGACCGCGCTGCTTATCCATTTCTTCTTTAATTTTTTTACCCATAGCGCGGCGCAAAATATCAGCTTCCCCGAGGCTATAGCCCGACATGACCTGCGCGATTTGCATCACTTGTTCTTGGTAAATGATAACGCCGTAGGTTTCGCCTAATATGCCTTTTAAAATTGGGTGGGGGTATTCCACCTCTAGCCTGCCGTGTTTACGGTCCACATATGTTGGGATATTGTCCATTGGGCCAGGCCGATAAAGCGCCACAATCGCGATAATATCCTCAAACGTATCAGGTTTCAGGCCCTTTAGAACGGACCGCATACCTGTACTCTCAAGCTGGAATACCCCGGCACTTTCACCAAGCTGCAACATGTCATAGCTTGCTTTGTCGTCAAGCGGCACAGTGGCGAGATCGATATGAATATCTCGTTTGGCAACATACTTTATCGCACGGTCCAGCACAGTCAGGGTTTTAAGGCCCAAAAAGTCAAACTTCACCAAGCCACACTGCTCAACCCACTTCATATTGAACTGAGTTACTGGCATGTCTGATTTGGGGTCACGGTACAGGGCTACAAGCTCCTCTAGCGGCCTATCACCAATAACAACGCCGGCGGCATGAGTGGAGGAATGCGCGTAAAAACCTTCCAACTTGAGCGCCCGCTCCATAACCCGCGCTGTTAGCTCATCAGTAGCAATCTCGCGGCGCAAGCGCTCTTCGCTGTCGATTGCTTCCTGAAGCGTCATCGCATTACCGGGGTCATTCGGGATCATTTTAGATAAGCGGTCAGTAGCGCCGTGGTGCTGCTGCATCACTCGGCCACAGGCCTTAACAACCGCCCTCGCCTGTAATTTACCAAAGGTGATGATCTGCGCTACGCGCTCATGGCCGTATTTATTCTGCACATATTTGATCACCAGTTCGCGCTTGTCTTGGCAGAAATCGATATCGAAATCGGGCATGGACACGCGCTCAGGGTTCAAAAACCGCTCAAACAGCAGCGAGAAACGCAAAGGGTCAAGGTCAGTAATTTTTAAAACCCAAGCAACAACCGAGCCCGCACCAGAACCACGGCCCGGACCTACTGGGATATCTTGGTCTTTTGCCCATTGGATGAAATCGGCTACGATTAGAAAATAGCCGGGGAAACCCATTTGGTTGATGATGCCAAGCTCAAAATCAAGCCGCTCCCAATATTCGTTTTCCCACTCTTGGTCTTTACCGGGCGTGAGGCCATCTTCTTTGGCTTTAAAGTCAAGCCGTTCTCGCAAACCCTCTTCAGACTGCACCCGCAACATGTCAACTTCTGACACGTCAGAGTCTGCAGCAAAATTTGGTAGCAACGGATCAATTTCATTAACTTTTACACAGCAACGTTTCGAAATATTTATTGTATTTTCAATCGCTTCTGGAAGGTCCTTAAATAAATTGATCATTTCATCAGCGGTTTTAAAACGATACTCGGCATTCACTTTGCGCCGGTCTTTCACAGCCACATAAGTACTATCAGCCATGCACATCAACGCATCATGAGACTCGTACATATCGCGGCTTACAAAATACGGCTGATTAGTCGCTACGATTGGCACATCATGCTCGTACGCTAGGTCGAGGAAACCCTCTTCGCTTGAAAGCTCAAGCTCCTGCCCGTGGCGCTGAATTTCCATATAGAAACGGTCGCCGAAATATTCTTTCAAATCAGCAGTACATCTATCAGCACCTGCTGTATCGCCAGCCTGCAATAGTTTGCCAATAGGGCCATGAACACCGCCTGAAAGGCATATAAGGCCAGCTGAACGGCTTGCAAACTCTTCAATAGGGAAACTAACACCCACCTGTACATCGCTTTCCAAGTGCGCCTTGGAAACGATTTTCATCAGGTTACGATAGCCTTCATCCGTTTGCGCCAGCAACACAAGGCATTCTGGGTATTCAACTTCTTTGCTATTGGCTTTTTTCTTTTTTCGGTACGGGCTTTTCACAAATAGTGTCACGCCGACAATAGGCTGAACACCTGAAGAGGCCGCTGCGTTTGAAAATTCCAGCGCGCCGAACATATTGTTATTATCTGTAATGGCGACAGCAGGCATTTTGTGGCCAACACACTGTTTTACAAGGTCTTTTACATGAATGGCCCCTTCAGACAAGGAATAGGCCGTATGCACACGTAAATGGACAAAGTCAGTGTGATTCATCAAGTGAAACTCCAAACATATTTTAAGGTATGCATCGTGTATTGCCCCCACCTCTAACGGTAGGAGCTAATCTAACCTGCTGGTAATGTAATCTCAAGCGGGTTGAAGGTATCCGTCATGAAGTACCAGTTGCCGGTCAAGCTTTGCAGCGAGTGTACGGTCATGAGTTGCTATAACAGCCGCCAATTTGCGCTCTCGTACTGTTTCCAAGAACAGCTCCAGCACACGTTCTGCCGTTTCTTCATCCAAATTGCCCGTTGGCTCATCAGCCAGCAACAAGGAAGGCTTACCAACCATAGCGCGGGCGATGGCCACACGTTGCTGCTCACCACCGGAAAGTTTGGCGGGAATATGGTCAAGCCGTTCTTTAAGGCCGAGCCGGATGAGTATAGCCTCAGCACCGTCCAGTGCTTCAGCTTTACTCATGCCCCCAACTTGCTGGGCAAGTGCTACATTTTCCACAGCAGTAAAGTCAGATAACAAATGATGAAATTGGTAGATAAAACCGAGTTCTGAGTTTCGCATGGCGCTGCGCGCATCATCTGACATGCCGATGACTTCT
>JAESTR010000158.1 GCA_016763495.1 Kordiimonadaceae bacterium | reverse complement strand
TATAATATCTTGCTGAAGGATGATAAATCCTTCCCTTATATATTGCTGCGCGACCATGAATGGCCGCAAATTACCAAACACCGTGGTAGACGCAAACACAAAGGCCAATATTTTGGGCCGTTTGCTAACGTATCCTCAGTAAATCGTACATTGAATACGCTGCAAAAGGTGTTTCAGCTCCGTTCCTGCAGCGACAGCACGCTGGAGACACGATCCCGCGTTTGCATGCTCCACCAAATTAAGCGCTGCTCTGGCCCCTGCGTTGGTAAAGTGAGCGAGCAGGAATACAGCAGTATGGTTGGTGAGACCCGCGCATTCCTTGAAGGAAAGTCAACTGACGTACAGAAAAAGTTTGCCGCTGCCATGCAAGAAGCCAGCAAAGACATGGAATATGAATCTGCTGCTATCTACCGCGACAGACTAAATGCCTTAACCCAAATACAAAGCCACCAAAGCATGGTTAATGTCATGGTGGATGAGGCAGATGTTATTGCTGCTGAAGCTGCCGCCGGGCAAGTTGCTATTCAAGTGTTCTTCTTCCGCGCTGGTCAGAACTGGGGGCACCATGCTTATTTCCCCAAGCATGACCCCAGTGAAGACGTTAGCTCGGTTCTTGGCGCGTTCATCGCCCAGTTTTATGACAATAAACCTGCGCCCAAACTAGTCCTTATCTCGCACCCCATCGCTGATCAGTCCTTGATTGCAGGCGCGCTGACAAGCCGCATGGAGCGCAAAGTTGAAATCACCGTGCCCAAGCGCGGCAAAAAGGCCGAAGTAGTTGGCGAAGCCAAACGAAATGCCAAAGAAGCTATTGAGCGCCACTTAGCAGAAACTGCGAGCCAAGGCCGCTTGCTTAAGGGCGTCGCGGAGCTGTTTGGTATGTCAGAGCCGCCTAAGCGCATCGAAGTGTATGACAACAGCCATATACAAGGTACCAACGCTGTGGGTGGCATGATCGTCGCCGGGCCTGAAGGCTACATGAAAAACAGCTACCGCAAGTTTAACATCAAATCTGAAGACATAACCCCCGGCGATGACTTCGGCATGATGCGCGAAGTGATGCAGCGGCGCTTCTCTCGACTTTTGAAAGAAGATGCTGACAAAGAGCGCGGCCATTGGCCTGACTTGCTGCTGATAGATGGCGGCAAGGGCCAGCTTTCTTCCGTATTACAAATATTGGATGAGCTGAAAATCACCGGTGTAGTCGTTGTTGGCATTTCAAAAGGCCCTGACAGGCATGCGGGGCGAGAGCAGTTTCATATGCGCGGCAGAGAAGCCTTCGTGATGCCGTTGACGGACCCAGTTTTATTCTACTTGCAGCGGCTCCGGGATGAAGTCCACAGGTTTGCCATTGGCACCCACAGAGCGCGCCGCTCCGCTGACATCAGAAAATCACCGTTAGACGGTGTGCCTGATGTAGGACCAAAAAGGAAAAAGGCGCTCTTGCTACATTTTGGCTCTGCCAAAGCTGTAGTGGATGCTGATATTAGGGACCTAGAAAAAGCCGAAGGCATATCAAAAGCTATCGCCCAACGTATTTATGACCATTTTCATGAATGATATCTACCCACAGTGATTGACCTGTACGTGCAATGCCTTATGGTTAGCGCCCAAATGAGACCCCTTGCATAAGTGCACCAAACTGATAGAGCTGACCGTTATGTGGAATATACCAAACCTGCTTACCTTATCTCGCATAATGGTCATCCCTATTCTAGTTGCGTCTTTCTTCATGGAACAGCCTTTTGGTAGCCACTTAGCATTTGTCACTTTCGCCTTGGCAGCCATTACTGATTTTTTTGATGGCTATCTGGCACGTGCGACAGGCACAGTTTCCAAAATTGGCCAATTTCTGGACCCTATTGCCGACAAACTCATGGTCGGTGCCGTTATCATCATGGTAGTCCATGCAAACTGGGTCGAAGGTGTGCATGTTGTCGCCGCCGTCATCATCATGTGCCGTGAGTTGCTAGTTTCTGGCTTACGTGAGTTTCTAGCGGGCATTCAGGTTAGTGTCCCTGTGACTGTTCTTGCGAAATGGAAAACGACTTTGCAGATGATAGCGCTCGGCGCCCTTGTTTGGACAAAAGGCGGCCCCGAATTTAATATACCCGCGCAAGAGATCGGTACTGGACTGCTGTGGGTTGCTGCAATCCTGACTTTATATACCGGCCTAGATTATCTGCGCGCCGGCCTAAAGCACATGGTGTAAGATGGCGCAGCTGGTGTATTTCTCCCGGGTCAGAGAGCAAATAGGCATTGGTGAAGAAACGCTGAAATACCAGAGAGTGTCTCCACTGTCGCACAGCTTGTCGCCCACTTGCATTCATCACACATAAAATATGCAACAGCCTTAGCCGACATGAGCTTCATCCGTGTAGCCGTGAACCAAAATCACGTTGGCGCAAACCACCCCGTCACCAACAAAGATGAAATCGCTTTTTTCCCACCTGTAACGGGAGGCTAACAATGGCAACAATCTCGGTCCAAGCTGAAGACTTTGATGTTGGCGCAGAACACGCTGCCGTTCAATCAGGCAACACAGCCATTGGCGCAATTGTCACTTTCACAGGCACAGTTCGGGATATTACGGGCAAGCTGGACAGCATGACGCTTGAGCACTATCCCGGCATGACAGAAAAAGAGCTTGCGCACATCGCAGCAGATGCTGAAGCACGCTGGCCGCTCGAAGGCTGCCGCCTTATTCACCGGTACGGCACGCTTAAACCCGGCGACAATATCGTCTTAGTCATCACGGCGTCCAGCCACCGACAAGCTGCTTTTGAAGCCGCTGAATTTTTAATGGACTTCCTGAAATCCAAAGCCCCCTTCTGGAAAAAAGAAACAACAGACGAAGGTGGCGAATGGGTGGATGCTAAAGAAAAAGACGAAACCGCCTTAAAACGCTGGCAGTAATCTAGGGCACACGCCTGCAACCAGTATACCGTTGAAATACTCTCAAGCTGATATAGGCACTTGATTGTTGGCGCCAGCTAAAGCCTGTATAGAAGGTGCCGCATTGAGCCCCACTAAATTCAGATTAATGTATGCTTTTCTGGCAATTTCCCGCTTAGTCAAAGGAACTACTAACTGGTTGGACCTCAAGCAGCACTCCTAACACGCAGAATGAACAACCACAGGGAAAGTGTGCTCCGCCCCTAAATGCCACACGAAGCTTGTCCCTGTTTGCAGGCCATATCTCTCTGCTCAACCTGTGCACCAACTGATAATTTAAAGCCTGAGGGCTAATCCTGCCGACTGCGCCGATCCCTCATCTGATCCCGATCCTGCCTGATAAGTCTCCGAAGTGTTACATTATTTCAGGACCGGACAGCTCAATATAAAAGGCCGGATAATATATCCAGCCTTTTATGGTTTACAAACTTAACTCTTAGCAGAGTATACTTTCTGCAATATCTAGGATTTTTGCCTTTTCAGGAAGCTAGGAATTTCCAGCTGGCTTTTGCCTGACTTTGGTGCTGGCCTATCTTCATCAGTTACACCACCCAAAGATTGCTCTTCATCCCGTTGGGGTTCTGCCCTTTGTGCCGGACTGACAGGCCGATTTGTTTCCTGAGAACGTAAACCTGACGTCATTACTTCAAACAAGCTGCGCTTTGGAGCTGGAGCAACCGGCGCTTCAACTTCGGCGGCGGCGAGTTCAGAAGGTTGCTCTTCAGCATATGCATCTGCCGCAGCTGTGTCTGCTCCTGTAAACACCTGCTGTACTTCGGTCGCAGGCATCATTGGCTTTTCGGCGACAAACACGTCACTGCCTTGATTAGCAATTGCTAGTTCTTCAATATCTGGTGCTGAAGTCTCTTCCTCAACAGCCGATGTATCGGCTTCCACCTCAGGCATTACAGGCTCAACAACCACGTCTACAACAGGGGTATTTTGAGTACCAACAGCATCATTGGTTTCTGATCCGGCATTCTCTACAACAACCTCTACTGCAGGCGCAGCTTCAACAACCGGCTCTTGCGCTGTTCTAAGCCTTGGGCCCGGTATTTCAATAGATGGTGAACCACTTTCAATACCCGTCGCAACGACAGAAACACGAAGCTTGCCGTCAAGGTCCTGGCTGAACGCAGAACCAAACACAATAAGCGCGTCAGGGTCTACTTGGTCCCGCACCATATTCACCGCTTCATCAACTTCATACAGCGTCATATCCATGCCGCCAGTTACATTGATGATCACACCGTTTGCACCCTTAAGCGATGCTTCTTCAAGCAGCGGATTAGAGATCGCGGCCTCAGCAGCATCTCGCGCGCGACTTTCACCCTCTGCTTCACCTGTGCCCATCATGGCTTTGCCCATTTCAGACATCACCGTGCGAACGTCCGCAAAATCGAGGTTGATAAGCCCCGGCATTACCATCAAGTCAGTGATGCCGCGCACGCCTGTGTGCAGCACTTCGTCAGCCATATGGAAGGCGTCAGCAAACGTCGTGCGCTCATCAGCAACGCGGAATAAATTCTGGTTTGGGATAATGATCAGCGTGTCAACGTGCTCTGCCAGCTCGGCAATGCCTGCTTCCGCGATCTTCATCCGGCGAGCGCCTTCAAAATGGAAAGGCTTTGTCACCACACCAACGGTCAAAATGCCGCGCTCCCGCGCGCGCTTTGCAATCACGGGTGCTGCGCCAGTGCCTGTTCCGCCGCCCATGCCTGACGTTACGAATGCCATATGGCATCCTTCCAACATCGCGTCGATAACTTCAACGGCTTCTTCAGCTGCTGCTTCGCCGATTTTAGGCTGCGCACCTGCACCGAGACCTCGAGTAATCTCCACACCTAACTGAATGCGGTTATCCGCTGAGGATGCAGCAAGG
>JAESTR010000157.1 GCA_016763495.1 Kordiimonadaceae bacterium | reverse complement strand
CAACATCGTTGGCAAACGCCTTATCCGCCACACCAGACTTGGTGGTATGCGTTGATGCACCACCTAATTCTTCTTGCGTAACCACTTCATTTGTAACGGTTTTTACCACATCAGGGCCCGTGACAAACATATAGCTGCTGTCTTCCACCATAAAGATGAAATCTGTCATCGCCGGGCTATAAACCGCGCCGCCGGCACAGGGGCCCATGATCATCGAAATTTGCGGCACAACGCCAGACGCCAGCACATTCTTCTGGAACACATCGGCATATCCGCCAAGGGCTGCAACGCCTTCCTGAATGCGGGCACCGCCACTGTCATTCAGGCCAATCACAGGCGCGCCAACTGTCATGGCCATGTCCATGACCTTGATGATTTTCTGTGCGTGAGTAGCGGAAAGAGAGCCGCCAAAAACAGTAAAATCTTGGCTAAAAACATACACAAGGCGGCCATTGATGGTGCCTGAGCCTGTTACAACACCGTCGCCAGCGAACTTTTGGTCTTCCATACCAAAGTCAGCACAGCGGTGCTCAACAAACATGTCATATTCTTCGAAACTATCCGTATCCAGCAGTAAGTCTAGACGCTCTCGTGCGGTTAGCTTGCCACGCTTATGCTGTGCTTCAATCCGCTTCTGGCCACCGCCAGCGCGTGCTTCATCCCGCTTGGCTTCTAGCCGGCCTAAAATCTCTTTCATGCCCCGATATGTCCCTTGTTATTTTTGTCGTCACAACATAGGGCACAATCTGTATGGGTGGGCCCTACAAGCAATCATTATCATGCTTGTAGCCCGTGTTAGGAGGGCTTGTCAGCAGTTTTATTTCGCAGGTGCGAAATAAACTCGCACACGGCCGTCAAGTCGATCAGTAAAAGCGCTGTCTTATCAGTCACTTCACTATCTTCGCCCCACTTTTCTTCCTGATGCGTTTGGTGGAGTAAACTGGCCTGCAAGCAATCGTCAAAGCTGTATTCACCCTTCATAAACGCGAGTGCCAGCACAAGAGAACCAAACCCATTTGTAAATTCATGCAGGGCAGTTAATTCAAAAACACCATAGGCGTTCACAGCCTCTGTGAGGGATGCGATTGCTTTTACATCTTGCACTATTGGCATAACGCCGTTGGTGGTTTTTAGTGGGGCATCTAGCGCGTTTTCCGCCCACTTCAGGAAAGGGTTCCACATCTCATGTTCGCGTTCAACAAGCGCTGCAGGCTCATCTGTGCGGTAACATAGCAAATCCGTGCCACCAAAAGCCGCGATTTCTTTGGCCACGAGATCAAAACGAGGCCCTACCCGATCAAGCGCAGTATTGGCTAAGCGATTGATGGGCATACTGTTCGTATCAACTTTATCGCCTTGTGCTCGCCATTCCACTGCCATAGCTTCGGCCAGTGCATACGTAGGCAACAGTAATGCCGCTTTACTTGGTGTTTTAACGATACGACCGTCCAGCGTGACTTGAAAGCCAGCCTCTGCTGTCACAACAGATACGTCGGTATAAAATTTTCTCATGGAAATAGCCTGTTAGTATGAATTTGGTATGAAATTGAAGCGATAATAGAAACTAGGAAACATCCCTGCCTTTGCTAAGAAGCATCGCTGTCTTTGGCGGCTTCCGCTTGCTCTTTATGCATATCACGGGTCACTTGAGCGAGCCTTTTGCGTGAACTACGGGCTTGTTTGCGCCGGCTGTTCATGCGTTTTAAATCAGCACCAGAAGCTTGGTTGAAACCCGCAGTATATTGCACATCCGCTTTCAGCTTTTTCGATGGGTTTACAAGCACAATATCATAGCCCAGCATTCGATTACCCAGCTGAGGCACGCGGTAGCATTGCACCATGAATAACGCGAAAATAACTAAAGTGATGAGCATCAACGCATAGGCCATTGGCCCGCTGTTATTCACAACATCTTCTTCATACAAATAGGCTGCAATGGCAGCAACGGCGAATACAGCTGCTACAACAAGAAAACCCCGGTGAGGCCTAACTGCTTCGGCTTTCAGTTCGTCCGTAATTTCACTCATGATGCGTCCCCTATCCACGCCCGCACAAGGGCAGGCACTTCACTATAGTCCGTTGCAACATGTTTTGCACCCGCGCCTAGCAACTCATCCGTGGGGTGATAGCCCCAGGCCACACCCAAGCTATGTGCGCCAGCTTTACACCCCATCAGCATATCATAACTGGTGTCCCCTACCATAACGGTATTCTCCACTGCGGAGCTAGCCTCAGCAACAGCCTTTAGCACCATTGACGGATGCGGTTTTGAGGGATGACCATCTGCTGTTTGCAGTGTGACAAACATATTTGTTAGGTCATGCTCTAGCAGTATTCGGTCAAGACCACGCCGGGAATTACCGGTCGCAACACCAAGCAAATACCCCGCGTCTTTAAGCGCGGATAGTGCTTCGCGAGTACCTTAATAAAGCGGATCAGGCCCGACACCTTGTTTAGTTCTGTGCGTATAGAACGTCTTTTTGTATGTATCCACCAACGCATCAACATCTACATCAGAGCCTTCTGGCAACAAGGAACCAATGGCATAATCTAGGCTAAGCCAACGGTTGCCCGCACAGCAGCGTCTGTAACCGCAGACAGTCCTGCTTCGTCGAAAGTTTCATGCATCACTGATATAATCATGTGCTGGCTATCCACCAGCGTACCATCACAGTCAAATATCACGAGTTTTGTGTTGTCAGCCACGTTAGCCTCCTAGCAGTTCATCTTCAAAGCTGGAAAGCTCAAACCCGAGCATGTCAAAACTTGCGGCCATATGATCAGGCAGCGGTGCTTCAATGCGCATATCACCACTACCGTCAGGATGCGGGAATGTAATGAAGCGGCTATGTAAGTGCATTTTACGCGAGATAGATCCAGTAAGGAACGATTCAGCCCCGCCGTATTTACCATCACCCACAATCGGCGTGCCCATTTCGGCACAGTGAAGGCGAAGCTGATGTGTGCGCCCAGTGTGCGGCTTAAGCGCGAGCCAAGCGGCCTCTCTGCCTGCACGTTCCACCACCATGTAATCTGTGACAGAGCGCTTACCGTCAGGTGACACCACCATGCGCTCATTACCTTTAATCGGCGCCTTTTCCATCAGCAGCTGAATGCGCCCATCAGCTGGGGACGGCACACCTCTTACTAGTGCAAAATAGCGTTTATCAGTTTCTTTGGTCTGAAAAGCAGCAGCAAGCGCCGCGGCGGCCTTTGGCGTACGGCCAAGCAACAACACGCCTGAAGTGTCTTTATCAAGCCTGTGAACAAGCCGAGGGCGGTATTTGCTGCCAAACTTCAAGCCAT
>JAESTR010000156.1 GCA_016763495.1 Kordiimonadaceae bacterium | reverse complement strand
GTTCTGTCAAACAAGATAAGTTCGGTAAAATTACCCATGCTCGGCCAATGCTTTCGCTGGATAATGCCTTCGACGATGATGATGTGGTGGAGTTTGAAGGGCGTATTAAACGTTTCCTTGGTTTGCCAGTAAATGAAATTGTTAGTTTAACGGCTGAGCCTAAAATCGACGGTCTTTCACTCGCGATTAGGTACGAGAATGGCAAGCTCACACAAGCTGCGACACGCGGTGATGGTTCTGTGGGCGAGAATGTTACAGCAAATGCATTAACCATTGAAAATGTGCCGCAACAACTGGCGGGCAACAACTGGCCGGATGTCATCGAAGTGCGCGGCGAAGTTTACATGGGTAAGGATGACTTTTTTTCCCTGAACGAGCGGCAGGAAAAAGCCGGTAACAAGATATTTGCCAACCCGCGTAATGCTGCTGCTGGGTCCCTTCGGCAATTGGATACAAGTATCACAGCGTCTCGCCCGCTTAAGTTTTTTGCATACGCTTGGGGCGAGGTAAGCGATATGCCTTCTGAAACTCAGATGGGTATGATCGAGCTTTTTGACGCATGGGGTTTTGATGTGAACCCGTTGATGCAAGCATGCGATGGCGCTTTGGGTGCTGTGGCCCACTATAAGCTGATCGAAGAGCAGCGTGCATTACTAGATTATGACATTGACGGTGTCGTTTACAAAGCTGATAGGCTTGATTATCAGCAGCGCCTTGGCATGGTTGCGCGTGCACCGAGATGGGCTATTGCCCACAAATTCCCAGCCGAAAAAGCAACGACAACCCTATTAGGTATTGATATTCAGGTTGGACGCACGGGCGCACTTACGCCGGTTGCCAAGCTGGAGCCCGTAACTGTGGGCGGCGTTGTTGTTTCAAACGCGACACTGCATAACCGGGATGAAATTGCGCGCCTTGATGTACGGGTTGGCGACACTGTGGTTATCCAGCGCGCCGGTGATGTTATCCCGCAGGTGGTGTCTGTTGACGTGTCAAAGCGGCCAGATGGTTCAGTACCATTTGAGTTTCCTGATGCATGCCCCGCATGTGGCTCACAAGCCTTGGCTGAAGGCGATGACGTGGTAGTGCGGTGCACAGGCGGCCTCATATGCCCGGCACAGCGAGTTGAGCGCCTGCGCCATTTTGTATCCCGCAATGCCTTTGATATCGAAGGGCTTGGCCAGAAGCAAATTGAACAGCTTTTTGAGCGTGGTTGGGTTGAAGAACCTGCTGATGTGTTCAAGCTTGCCATCAAGAACGAAGCAGAAAATCAAGCCCTGCAAAAATGGGATGGCTGGGGGGACTTGTCTGTTAGCAACCTGATGACTTCTATTGAAGATCGGCGACAGATAGATTTTTACCGAGTTATCTTCGGGCTAGGCATACCGGGTGTGGGGCAGGAAACTGCAAAATTGTTCGCACGGTATTTTGGCGAGCCCACTGCAATGGTCACCTACTTAGAAAAAGCGCTTTCTCTTTCTGATCAGTTGGGCACAGTGATGGATGCAAAAACGGTGTCATCCCTAAATTACACGGTGATGACATTTGGGCACCTAAAGGATTTTGCTGCGGCATTAAAACCAAGTGCCCTGCTTGAAGACCTATTGAGTGATCCAAACGGTGTGGTGCGGCTTACGGCCTCTCGGTTAGAGCGCATGCAGACAGGTAAGTTAAAAGCTGACAATGTAAAAACAGGTCATCTGGAAAATGTATCAGCCCTTCTGAATGTTGCGGGGTTTCGTTTGCCGCTTGATGCAGCACATGACCTTTACCTGCATAATCAAGAGCTATCATCAATCGACGGTGTAGGTGTTGATGCTATTCTCAATGTGGAAGATTTCTTTTTTGAAGAAAAGAACCGACACGCAATGCTTGGCTTGTTTGCCGAGCTGAATATCAACACAGTTGAAGCGCAGGCAGATGATAGCCCCGTGTCCGGTAAAACCGTGGTCTTCACGGGCTCGCTTGTGAAGATGACGCGGGCGGAAGCCAAAGCTAACGCTGAAGCTCTTGGTGCGAAGGTCGCTGGTTCAGTTTCTGCCAAAACGGATATTGTTGTTGCAGGTCCGGGGGCTGGGTCTAAACTGAAAAAAGCTGAAAGTCTGGGTGTTGAGGTGATGAGCGAAGATGCTTGGCTAGCCCTTATTGCTGAATAACAGTTTAAACTAACGATACAGCCCAGTTAGGGAACAGCTACGGCTGTTAGGGTGCCGCAAATCACTATGCCGGTCCCAGCGGAAGAAAATATTAGCAAGCTGTTGGGCAAACATAGCGTGCGGTCTACTCACAGTAGGTATGTTGCAGGGACCATGCGGTATTTTATTTTTAAACGTGTGAAGAAGACCAGCAGCGTACTCCCTACCCGTTGCATCAAATTTCGAGTCGTACGATTATTAGCTTAGAGAGCATGGCGCTTGTTGTGGCTTTGGGGCTTAAAGGCGCATTGTCTCCTACATCTGGGCTTTTTGTGACGCTCGTGGGTGTCGTAGTTGCGGTCGCTTTGTTCCTCCTACGGCAATTGCGGGGTTTAAGCTTGGAGCGGAAGAGCTTAAATCCGCACAACGGGGCAGGCCAATTACCCAACTTGAATATTGTTTGTGTGATCTTGTCAGGTCTCGTGGTTTTCCTGGGGAAAGGTATAAGTCCGCGCTTTTGGTTCGAGCGAGAAATGGCCAAACCTTACGTTGTTGGCGCTATATTTATCTGGTCTTTAATACTCCTCTGACTGGTTTACCGTGTGAGCCAGATCACGAATTGGACTATCAAGTCCAGTTATTCGTCACATTGTCGTCACATTTAGCAAGCTATGCGTTTTACGCATGGCTTGTTTGCGTTTTTTGTCTCTACTTAATTCATTCGCTCGGACCTATTTACAGCGTGTCGGCGCATAAGACTGACAAGCAAAAAAACATAGCGAGACTTTTAGGAGACGAATGATGACACAAGTACAAAGCATCAAAACAGAATTAGCACCTTTCAGCTTTATGGCACTGTTGGCTGGCGAAGGCCAAGTACCAGCGACTGTAAGCGCTTCAACGGACAAAGAGATTTTCATAGTAGCAGTAGAAGATACTGTACGCGAGATCGCTTCTGACCTGACAGCAAAGGGTGACTTCTTTTCCCTAATGGTTCAAAACGGCCAGATGATGGCTGAAGCACCGAAGAAGAAATACAATATCCGCATTGTGCGTCCAACCGGCCTTGGCGGCGGGTTTGGTGGCGGCTTTGGCGGCGGCAACTTCGGTGGCGGTGCATTAGCACATTAAGTTTCCCCCCAGTAGGTTGGGAAGGGCCAGCCTGCGCCCATAGCTGATCGGTGATCGGTTATGGTTTCCTCCCCAAGGGGTTGGTGTTTAGGACTTTAAAAGCTTAAGCGCCAACCACTCGCCCTTCATTATTCTGCCCTGAATATCTAGTCCTCGCGCCTTATAGGCGTCGAGGACTTCTTTTTCTTGGGTCACTAAAAGTCCTGATAGTACAAGCGCGCCGCCCGGTGCCAAAGCCTTCGTGATTTCTTCGGCCATGCTCACGAGCGGTCCTGCTAAAATATTGGCAGTGATCAAATCAAAGGGCGTATCTTCTTGGAAGATAGGGTCATCAAGACCATCAGCCACAGCTAGCTTTATGCCGCTACCGTCATTCCCGCCTGAACGTAAGGTACCTTTGTTAATTTCAATATTCTCGCGGGTTACTGTGATGGCAATCGGATCAATATCACTGGCGGTCACGCGCGCCTCTGGCCATACTTTGTGTGCAGCAAGTGCTAACACGCCTGAACCCGTGCCAAGGTCCAATATAGTTGTTGGCTTTAAGGTCGTGGCATACTCAGTAATAGCCTCTAAGCAAGCCGCTGTGGTTTCATGCTGGCCAGTGCCAAAAGCTTGCCCGGCTTCAATTTGAATATTGATTCTATCTGCTTTGGCTTTGTCAGCGTCATGGCTGCCGTACACATAAAAACAGCCTGCTTCTACGGGCTGTAGTAGTT
>JAESTR010000155.1 GCA_016763495.1 Kordiimonadaceae bacterium | reverse complement strand
CACACCTTCAGTCGCTATTACAGGCTGGGGCTTTTTCGCAGTTTTCATTAGGGTATAAGGCAGCCAGATGTACTCCATGCCCTTTGTGTACCAGTCGGAATTAATTTTCATATTGTTGTCCGTTTATTCCAGACCACCCCACTCCTCCTACCCAACCACCCGCCAGTATACTGTGAGGGATGGTTGGGTAGGAGGAGCGATACAGACTAGCGCATAAAGAAACTTACTGAGCCGGTGTCAGGCCAAGTTTTTCAAATAATGCCATGTCTTTATTGTTCGCAGGGTTCGGCGTGGTCAGCAATTGCTCGCCGTAGAAAATACTGCTAGCGCCAGAGAGGAAACAAAGTGCTTGCGCTTCTTCGCCAATTTCCTGACGACCTGCTGACAAGCGAATTTCAGATTTTGGCATCATGATCCGTGCGACAGCGATGGTGCGGATAAATTCAAACGGATCGAGCTTTTCAACATTTTCAAGCGGCGTACCCGGTACAGCCACAAGCATGTTCACAGGTACTGATTGCGGGTGCTCTGGCAAATTGGCCAGCGTCATCAACATACCAGCACGGTCTTCCGGTGTTTCACCCATGCCTACAATACCGCCAGAGCAAACATTGATGCCCTCTGCGCGTACCCGAGCGAGCGTATCTAAACGGTCTTGGTACGTGCGGGTGGTAATGATTTTACCGTAGAATTCTTCAGAAGAATCGATGTTATGATTATAATAATCAAGCCCGGCACCCGCAAGCTGTTTGGTTTGGTGATCATCAAGCATACCCAATGTCATGCATGTCTCCAAGCCTAAGTCCTTAACGCCTTCAACCATCGCCAGTAACTGGTCCATGTCGCGGTCTTTTGGGGCAGTCCATGCCGCACCCATACAGTAGCGCGTAGCACCGCCTGCTTTGGCTTGCTTGGCAGCATCAACAACACGCTGCACCTCCATCAATTTAGTGGCGTCCAGCCCTGTGCCTTTTTTATGCTTGGCAGACTGCGAGCAATAGCCGCAATCCTCAGCGCAACCACCGGTTTTAATAGAGATTAGCTGCGACAACTGAACTTTGTTTGGGTCATGATACAAGCGGTGCACCCGCTGCGCTTCAAACACCAAATCCATGAACGGCAGCTCAAACAGGTCCATAATTTCCTGTTTGCTCCAGTCGTGCCGTGTTTCAGCATGAGGGTCATTTGACGGCGTATTCATAACGGTGGGCGCGTTCATACAATTGTCCATCTGTTAATATTGGCGGCACCGAACTTTGGCTCTACCGCCTTACCTGCTGTTTGATATAATAGCGGCGCAAACAGTTTGCTCTATATATTTTCTTATATTTGTCGGCAAAATCGCGGCACTGGGCACTAGAGTCAAGCAAAGAGGCCTGTTGACGGTTGCGCAAGATCAGCTTAATTGACCTCATGAACAGTATTGATAGACCCCAAACAAGCCTCAACGCTTTTGCATCTGGCAAACTGAAAAGCCTAGAGGCAAAAAGCCAGCGTAGATATCTTGTAGATACAACACGCACGGCTGATATGGGATTAGAAGTCAGCGGTAAAAAGCTTATTAGCTTTACCGACAATGACTATCTAGGCCTGTCCACCCACCCGGAAGTGGTGAAGGCAGCCAAAGAAGCAGCGCAAACTTATGGCGCAGGCTCAGGTGCCAGCCGGTTAGTGACAGGCAACAACCCACTTTACGCCGCACTCGAAAAGAAAATTTCTGAGATTAAGGGTACAGAAGCAGCCGCTGTATTTGGCTCAGGCTATTTGGCAAATGTGGGCATTATCCCTACTTTTATTGGCTCAAAAGACCTAATAATTGCAGACGAGTTGATCCACACTTGCCTCCACGCTGGTATCGCCCTTTCAAAAGCTACAGTGCTTTTCTTCCGCCATAATGACATGGCGCACGCCGAAGAGCTGCTTGCGACACACCGCACTGCTCACCCCCGGGCCCTTATTGTAGTAGACGGTGTCTATTCTATGGACGGTGACCTTGCCCCGATGGATGAACTGGTGGCTATCGCAGAACGGCATGATGCGTGGCTTATGAATGACGACGCCCATGCACTGGGCATAGTGGGTGGCGGCAGAGGGTCAGCCCACGAATATGGTGTTGCTCACCGTGTACCGCTGCAAATGGGCACTTTATCAAAAGCTGTCGGTTCTTATGGTGGCTATCTAGCGGCCAGCCAAGCGGTGATTGACTTGATTAAAACCCGTGCGCGGTCTTTTATCTACACGACAGGCCTACCGCCAGCCGTGCTTGCAGCATCCCTTAAATCATTAGAAGTCATGACGCGGAGCACATCTCTTACCGATAGAACCTTGGCCCACGCGGCACGTTTCTCAGCAGCCCTCGGGTTGCCCTCTCCTGCTACACCTATTGTACCCGTAATTATCGGTAGTGAAGACGATGCGCTTGCGGCATCAACTGCACTGGCAGATGAAGGCTTTAAGGTGATTGCCTTCAGGCCACCAACAGTGCCCGAAGGCACATCGCGGCTGCGCTTTTGCTTCTCAGCAACACATACAGAGGATGATGTCTCTCGGCTAATTGATGTTTGTCTGGAACAAGGTTTAGGCACATAGTCATGAAAGGGCTTTTCGTAACAGCGACAGGCACAGAAGTCGGCAAAACCTTCGTCACCGCAGCGCTATGCCATCAGCTGAAAGCCGCAAACAAGCCCGTGCACGCTATCAAGCCCATTATCAGTGGCATTGAAGACAATACGTTTTCAGGAACTGACACAGCTGTAATTGCAGAAAGTCTAGGCTGTGAATTAACTCCTGAGATTGTAAACGCTATTTCCCCCTTTCGGTATAAAGCCCCACTTGCACCAGCAATGGCTGCAGTGCTTGAAGGCAAGACACTGGAATATACGGCCCTGTTGGATTTTTGCCGCACAAGTATTGCGCAAAACCCCTTCACCATTATTGAAGGTGTCGGCGGTAGCTTTGTACCTCTTACAGGCAACAAACTTGTTGCCAACTGGATAGCTGATCTAGGTTTACCATCCATCGTCGTGGCGGGTAGTTATTTGGGTACGCTTTCACACATCACTGCGACGCTGGAAGCAATGGCCGCCCGTAACTTGCCTGTTAAAGCACTGGTGATCTGCGAAAGCGAAGGCACTGGCCACCCAAATTTTGCGGCTACAGTCGCCCAAGCAAAAGTGTGGACAAGTGTACCTGTGGTGGCCATACCACGCATTACAGGCATTTGTGGCTGGCAAAAAGCACCCGCCTTGTTGAGCACTTTCTTCTAACAAAGACCTACACAGGCAATCGATTCCGAGCGTCACACTTTTACCCGGCAGCTTTGTCCTTTCCGTAGCGGCCCTCCCTATCACCTACCTCTAAATCGCTGTTTTCTGTATATTTTAAGGCTTCTCCTAAACTGGCACGGCTGTTGCTGTTGATAGGGCACGTATAATCATTGCCCGGAGCCAAGCCATGCAAGCCCAACCTGCTTTTGACCCCTCTTTTTATTATGGATATGTCGCTGACAATCTTCTTAAGAACTTTGGTTCTAAGGCGCTTGAGTATGCTGACAAAGCTCTCGTGAAAATGAAAACCATTGGTGACGCTGAAGGTTTTGATATCTGGCTAGCAATTCATGAGCAATTAACCAACAGAGCCACTAGCGAACAACAGACAACAGTAAGCCTATTGCACTAACAGGTTACGGACGGGAAACTCTCAGTACCCGGCACCCACCGACTTCCCGTCCGCGACCGGGACATACCCAATCCCGGTCCGAGACCCGCCCTTACCCGGGGCGGGTCTTCTTTATTGAGTGCTTTATATTCTTGAGGCTCTGATTTCCGGACTTCTCAAATTTTCGAATTTAGCGGCATCAAAAAACGAGTCATAAAAATCGCGATATTGAAAGAGTTCTATTATAGCCTGAACCCCCACAATCTTTGGATTAATAGCTGGAGAAAAAAAGCGTATTTAGAGGTTTTTTTCTGATTTCAGGTCTTGCTTGTTAACTGGCTATTGAGAAATTTACACTATTCTATAACTCACAACCGCCGTACACTCTATGACAGAAACTAAATTTGAGGCCAGCCAATGCCTGAGACTAATGAAACATCCCCAACACAATTAGACGTAACCGGCCTTTTGTGCCCCATGCCCGTGCTAAGAGCACGCAGGTGCCTGGATACGTTAACAGCAGGTGAAATGCTAATTGTCACTGCGTCTGACCCAGCCTCTGTTCAAGATATGCCCGCTTTTTGCAAAATGAGTGGCCACACATTGCATATGGCACGGGTGATCGAAGATAAATATGTTTTTGAGATTGAGAAAGGCAGCTGCGCGCCAGAACTAGCAAGCAATGTCGTCCCTATAAGGCGCGCACTGCGATAAAGGTTTCCGCACTCAAGCTGGCTTGTTGATTCAAACTTATTTTTTGCCAACTACGCCAGCAAACCAGCCAGCGGCAATGGCCACGATAACGGCTGTTAAACCGTAAAAAAATGGGAAACCATGGGCAAATTCGTACGCCGCGCGCTCAAAGCCCTCCTTGGAAACATTCAGGGAAATACGGTCTCTTGATTTAAGGCGGCCCGACTGGAACAAAAAGGTTTCAACGCTAAAATCACCGTCTGGTACCGTCGCAGGCAAGTGAATATCTGTTTTAAACAGGCCTTCTGACAATTTGACAATTGAATCTTGCTCCTGCCTGAAAAGGCCTTGGGCAGAGCGAATACGAAAAAGAGCGTCCCTGAAGCTTTTTTCAGGTGCCACAAGGCCGCGCTCAGATGTGGTCAATAAAGGCAGGTTTCCAAACCCTATGCCGTAGCTTGCATAAACAGTAGGCGTTGCAATGTCACTAAGCGGGCGGGAAGCCGCCACCGCATAATACCCAGGGGCTGTGGGGAATACTGTATTATCGTTATTCACCCAAATACCGCCCACTTTGTCTTTGCGGCGCACGACAGTTTGTGCAGCTGGGCCGCGAACAACAATAACAATGTCGTAAAAGTCATTCACCAAATCAATTGATGAGGCACCTACCGCGCCAAATAAAATAAGTTGCGCGCCGTCAAAGCTGTAGCGGATTTCAATGCGCGGCTTGGACAGGTCTGTTACCAACGCATTAGCCGACATTGTAAAACCAGAAAGCATCAGGCCAAAAGCCGCTATTCTTACAAAGATTCCCATTAGTGAGCTCCACCGATAGATATGACATCAGACACGCTGTAACGCTCGTCAGGTTCAACAACCAACCCAACGCCCATATTCACGCACACGGCCAACACCATAGCCGCTAACATAGCGCGCAAATACTCACCGCGCAGTTTAAGCCCGAAACGTGCGCCAAACTGCGCACCAACAACAGCACCAACCAACAATAATATAGCCATGAAAATATCAACAGTCTGTGTATTCACAGAATGAAATATAGTGGTCAGTGCAGTTACAAATATAATCTGAAACAAAGAAGTGCCGATCACCACATTTGTCGGCATACCGAGGATGTAAATCATCGCAGGCACCATTACAAAACCACCACCTACACCCATGATAGCAGCAAGCACACCAACAAGCAGGCCAATGGCTAACGGCAGCAGCGCTGAAATATATAACCGGGACTTTTTAAAACGCACTTTGAAAGGCAGTGCATGGATCCAAGCCTTATGGCGCTCTTCGCGGGACGTTTTTGGTGATACAAAGCCATTACGCTGACGAATAATCGCGCGAACACTTTCCCAGAACATTAACCCGCCCACAAGCCCAAGAAAAAGGACGTAGGCGAGCGAGATCATCAAGTCTACTTGGCCTAAAGCACGTAAGTGGGTGAAAATCTGCGCACCGAAGAAGGAGCCTATGGCACCGCCAATGATGAGGACAACACCCATTTTCACATCAATGCCCTGCCGCCGCCAATGAGCAAGCGCGCCGGAAACAGATGCTGCTGTAATCTCATTAGATTCTGTGGCCACAGCCACCGCTGGCGGAACGCCGATAAATATAAGCAATGGCGTCATCAAAAACCCACCACCAACACCAAACATGCCCGACAGAAAACCCACAATGCCGCCCATGCCAATCACGAGAAATATATTCATCGAGAGCTCAGCAATAGGCAGATATAAGGTCATTGAATATTGGTCCAGACAAATAGGCGGCCGCAAGGTCTGATAGAAAAAGCTCTTGCTTTCACTGTCGTAACGAAATTTGGCACAAATTGCAATCACATGCCCATTTAATTGTCTGGTATTAGAAGCGTTTTCTAGAATTAAAGGTTATGCCACACAGAATTCGACTTGAAGGGTAAATCTCATTGGGGACCGATCAAAGCCCCGAATAGCATCACGCCAACCAATCCCAGCACGGTGCCAATATCTATAGGAAAGCTGGTTTCTATAGATATTCCACACAAGAAATGCACAGTGACCAAAGAACGAGCCCGACTGCGACACGCCAGCTTTCTGGAGAAGCCCTAGTTATCTGGTGAAGCTTATGTGGCGCTTGAACACCAACCGAGTAAAACTTAGTTGGAAAGATGATAGAACTAGCGCGCCCCAGACACACCTTTACTATTACTACGGCCATGCTTATTCATTGCATCTTCCATCGCCGGGCCCAGTTTGCCAGTGAGCCACAAGCCCATCATTTTATAATCGCTTATAAAAGACCACCACGGATAATCAAAAGTGGCTGGTTTGTTTTTTTCAAACACAAAGTGGCAAACCATGCAAAGCTATAGCCAGCGAGCGGCGACAATAGCAGTATCCAAAATTGCTGGCTATACAGAGCGTAAATAGTCACCGCTGTCGCCAGTGCGGTACCAATATAGTGCAAAGTCCGGCAGATAGGCAAAGAATGCTCTGCTAGATAATAGGGGAAAAAATCCCCATATGTCTCAAACTTTGGTACCATCTTAAAGCCTTCCAACAAAAACGTCATGTGCGATTCGGGCACATTCTGCACCGTTTTCACATCTCCCGAGTTCATTTCTATACTACCAAGTCCAGAAAATATAGCAGGAAACCGACACTTTACAGATTATTTGGGGCGTTTAGGGGTGTTTTCAAAGGAAAATACTTGACGTTTACGTTAACGTAAACTATGTAATGGCATACATTAAAGAAGGCTGTTATGATCAAAACAACCGAACGATACACAATCAAAGAACTTGCCGAGCAGTGCGGTGTTACTGCCCGCACGCTGCGTCATTATGAAGACCAAGGGTTAATTTCTCCTGAACGCGACGGCCAACACCGCATCTATCACCCACAGGATAAGACGCGCCTTTCATGGATACTACGCGGCAAGCGCGTTGGTTTCTCATTGTCAGAGATTGGCGAAATGCTGGACCTTTATAATTTGCCCGACGGCCGCACGCAGCAACGAGTAACAACACTAGACCGTTGCAAAGCAAGGGTGAAAGACCTGCAAACCAGCGGGACGACATCAATGCCACCATCGACGAGTTGGAAGGCTTTTGCGATTTATTAGGCGGACTGGAACGGTCTGCTGACGGAACACACTGGGTTCACCGCGATACACAAAAACGGTTGAAACCCTATTCGCCCAGATAAACCATCCTCATTATTATAGAAGTTAAGGACCTGATATGCCTAGCTACCGCGCACCCGTAAAAGACATGAACTTCATCTTGAATGATGTGCTTAATATCAGCAAACATTCAAATCTGCCCGGCTACGCAGACGCCTCCCCTGATTTGGTTGCGGCTATCCTCGAAGAAAGTGCTAAAATTTGCGAAAATGAGCTCGCACCTCTTAACTTATCCGGAGACCGTGAAGGCTGCACACGCCATGAAGACGGCTCTGTCACAACACCAAAGGGCTTCAAGGAAGCGTATGCGAAATACGTAGAAGGCGGCTGGCCTGGCCTTTCAGACGACCCAGCGTATGGCGGCCAAGGCTTGCCGCATGTACTAGCTTTCTGTGTGGAAGAAATGATGGTTTCCGCGAACATGGCTTTTGCGATGTATCCTGGCCTTTCCGCTGGTGCGCGCGCTGCAATAGCGGCTGTTGGTTCTGACGAGCAAAAGCAAAAATACCTGCCACCAATGGTCGCTGGTGAATGGACAGGCACGATGAACCTGACCGAGTCACATTGCGGCACAGACCTCGGATTGTTGCGCACTAAAGCTGAGCCAAACGGCGACGGTTCCTATGCCATTACCGGCACCAAAATTTTCATTTCGTCTGGCGAGCACGATTTGGCTGACAACATCATCCATTTGGTATTAGCTCGTTTAACCGATGCCCCCGCTGGCGTGAAAGGCATCTCGCTTTTCATCGTTCCGAAATTCAACTTGAATGATGATAACAGCCTCGCAGACCGCAACGGCGTTGTTTGTGGCAGTATTGAAGAAAAAATGGGTATTCATGCAAACTCGACATGTGTGCTGAACTTTGATGGCGCCAAAGGCTTCTTGCTTGGTGAAGCAAACAAAGGCCTGAAAGCCATGTTCTACATGATGAATGCCGCGCGTATCGGCGTGAGTGTTCAAGGCTACGGCTTGTCAGAAGTGGCCTACCAGAACGCTGTCGAATATGCCAATGACCGTATTCAGGGCCGTTCTTTAACTGGACCAAAAGCTAAAGACAAAGATGCTGATCCCTTGATAGTCCACCCAGACATTCGCCGCATGCTAATGAATGCAAAATCCTTCAACGAAGCAGCCCGTGCTGCGGCCCTCTGGTGCGCCATGTTGGTTGACTTGTCTCATAAAGCAGAAACTGAAGAAGAGCGCCAATCAGCTGATGACATCGTAAGTTTGCTAACACCAGTGATGAAAGGTGTGTTCACTGACCGCGGTTATGAATTCACTACAAGCTCACAGCAAGTATACGGCGGCCACGGCTATGTATCTGAGTGGGGTATGGAGCAATTTGTACGCGATGCTCGTATCACCCAGATTTATGAAGGCGCTAACGGCGTACAAGCCCTTGACCTTGTCGGCCGTAAGCTACCTGCCAACGGCGGCCGCGGCATTCAGGCATTCTTCAAACTTGTTGGCCGCTTCCTGTCTGACAATAAAAACAATGAAAAACTTAAAGACTTTGTCGCTCCCCTAAGTGCCGCACTTGGTGACCTGCAAAGCGCTGCCATGTGGCTGATGCAAAACGGCATGACAAACCCAGACAATGCTGGCGCAGGCTCAACACCGTTCATGCACTTATTTGGTCATGTCCTACTGGGCTTCCAGTGGGCGCAAATGGCAAAAATTTCTGCCGAAAAACTGGACGCTGGCACAGACGACCCTACATTCTTTGAGAATAAGTTAATAACTGGTCGTTATTACATGAAGCGCCGCCTCCCGGAAACCAAGTCTCTGCTGGCAGAACTTGAAGCCGGCGCCGAAGATGTAATGGCCCTTGATGCCGCAAACTTCTAATTCAGATATTTCATCCTGAAGGGATATTTTAAAAATGACTGAAGCTTATATTTACGACGCCGTCCGTACACCGCGCGGCAAAGGCCGCAAGGACGGTTCTTTGCACGAGATCACACCTGTTCAGCTGGCAACACAGACACTAGAAGCCCTGCGCGACCGCAACGAGCTCGACACATCTGTTATTGATGATGT
>JAESTR010000154.1 GCA_016763495.1 Kordiimonadaceae bacterium | reverse complement strand
TCAGATGTGCGCTTGATTTTAATCATCAAATCAGTGCCAATATTGCCTGATCCGATAATGGCCACTTTAACCTTACCGTTGTTTGCCATTTCCCTATGCGCTTCTTTTGCGAGCTTGCGAAGAACCTAGTGAATCTTCCAAGCTGTAACTCGCCAACTGATTTTCGACGAGTGCTGTTGCACTGTCCCAGTCGTAATTGCGGAAACTATGCCCCCGTGTGACAAACTGTGCACCAGCATAAAATGCTTCATAGTGCGCATGGCGGCAGGCGAATTCAGACCCAAGAGCATCCCACGCCATCTTGAAGAACTTCACCCGGTCCCTAGAATTGCCATAGCTGGACGCTTGCGTTTGGTCTATAATACGGGCAGCATCCGCAATATTGTAATCGCTGGCTGAAGACGGCAGCATGATCAGCGCCCCGCCCGCTAGCTCCCGAACACTATTTACAAAACCAGCGTATAATTCCTGAGTGAAAACCTGTGCTGCATACAACAAGTGCTTATTGGGAACCCACGCGCCTGCTACTTCTTCGCCAGACGCCTCCATACCGTAAACAAAAGCCTCAACTGCGGCGGCATCAGACGCCAATTTCCCGAGTGCTGACTGCACTGGCGGCAACTTGATTGTACCAATTGTCTCAGCTGTACGTTTTGCTATGCCCGCCGAGAATTTCAGCTTCACCATCAAGCGGATTTGCGCCTGATAATTTTGGTACACATGCCCCGGTGTTTCATGAAATTGCGCGCGGGCCATGCCGACATCTTGGTTTACAAAAACCCGGTCCCACGGAACCTTCACATCATCAAAATGCAGCACTGCGTCATTTTCATCATACTTGTATGATAACGGATTATCGAATTCACTTTGTGCATGATGTTCAAAAGACTTTCTGGAGAGTACCTTAAGTCCCTTAGTGTTCATTGGTATCGCAAACGAAACCGCAAATTGCCCTTCATCAGGTCGAAGCGGCTGTAGGTTTGCTACAAACACTTCGTTTGCCATAACGGAACTTGTACCCATCATTTTTGAGCCGCGAACAGTGAGCCCTTCACTATCTTCGTCAACCACCCGCATGATAACTTCTTCATTAGCTTGCTGGCTGGCTTCCTTCGACCGATCAACCTGTGGATTGATAATCACATAAGTAAGGAACAGGTCGTTATCGCGGGCATAATGGAAATAATTTTTGAAATTGTTAGCAAATTTTGGATCATAAGCTTCCCAGCGGTCCATCCCTACATACTGGCCAGAAAGCGCTGACGCCAAATGATCTGGCGAACGCCCCATGAAACCACAATGCGTTTCTGCTAATGCAACGAGAGCTTTCCTGCGCTCAACCATTTCGGCGTAACTTTTTGGGATCTGCCACGCTCGGCTTACACGTTTACCGCTGGTTGGAGATTCAAAAGTTAGGGCTTCAATATTTTCAGGTTTTGCCTGTAAATCATACAGCCGGCAAGACGACGCCACCGCATTTTGGAACGCAGGATGGCATGTAACATCATTCACCGTTTCGCCGTCTACATAGATTGTCCGATTATCTTTCAAACTGGCGATATGATCAGCGCCGTTTTTTACCTGATTTAGTGTCATGATAGTTCCTAACCCGAATAGACTATTACTTAAGTGCTGCGTATTTTCCGCCGAAGAATAAAAGAGGCTCTACGTTGTCCTGATATCCACAATCCAACAAGCGCCCGACAAAAAGCGTATGATCGTCCACATCGAACTGTCGGTCTGGGCAACAAACCATCCATGCCAACGCATCTGCCAACACGGGTACTCCTGCTACATGCTTGAATTCCGGGAGGCCTCCATCTGCTGGCCGCCCCGCAAAGTGATTTGATACAGACGCTTGTCCGTCCTTGAGAATACTGACCCCAAACCCGCAACCTTCGTTTAATAAAGTATGCATTTTTGCTGACCGCGCGACTGATACCAAAGCCCGAGCGGGGTCTAGTGATACAGACACAAACGAATTTGCTGTCATCGCATGAACAGAGCCGCCTACATCACAGCTCACAACAGTCACGCCGCTGGCAAACCGCCCAAACATGTTGCGTAAGTACGAAGGGTTACCCAACTGTTCGTTTTGTTTCGCGCTATCCTGATGTCGATGATCTGTCATTACAACCTCTCTATTATTAGATGTGCTTTATATAGTAGCTTTGTAACAAAGCTAGTCAAGAGATATATCACCAATTATTCAGCCTATATTTATCCAAATCTCCGTCTTTAACCCTGCCCCACCGAAGAGCACAGGCTACGCCGCAACCGTCTTGGCATTGGCGGAAAACGGTGGAAGAAATAAACGACGATCAAAACCGAACAGTTTCAAAACTCCTTGGTAAATTATTTTGCACAACCCGGATCGGCCGGGTTGGTGGCGGTGTATTTCGGCTTTTACCAACAAACCTTGGTATACCTCCGGAAATCACCGCACCAAGGCCGTAAATATCGCCGTGTTTAAGGCTAGATAACAAGTCACCCTGACTGCCGCCCATTGGCTGGTCTGCAATCAAAATATCAGCGTCACGGCCTTCGCGAATATAGCCACAATTTAGGCCATAAATATCCGCGTTATTACCCGTCGCGGCCCCAATACAAACTGCAGGATCATACCCAGCAAGAGCAGAAAGGTAAGTGATTGTATAGATCATACCAAGCGGCATAATGCCCGACCCTGTCGGTGTATCGGTGGCGATCAAAAACCGGTCAAACGCATCGTATTTCCAGCATAATTCTGCTGTCATCAACATCGTGCGAATATTGCCTGCAATACACACTTGTGCTGCTATGTCTGTTTCCGCGATTATCGGCTCGAAATCCGCATCTGGCATGGCAACGGGCCCGCCATTAATGTGAAAAGACACATGCGGGTTCATTGCCTTCAAGTGCGCGCCGTTGATCACAGGAAGAGCCCCTGGAATGGAAGCCCCGCCCGTATGCACGTTAGTGATCAAACCAACCTCACGAGCGGCCTGCATCAACGGCACATAATCCATTGGATCATCAAACGCGCCAAAGCCAGCTTTGGCTAATTTCACACCTTGGTCTTTAATTTCCTGCAAGTCGGCCTTGGTAAGCCCCGGCTCCAGAATAATTGATCCGCCATGGACACGCATCCCACCGGGTTGATAATTTTCCCAATGTTTATGCGCGAGAACTGCCAGCGCTTTAACACCATCTACATCTTTGGGCCTACCCGGCAAATGCACTTCCGAAGCACTAATGGAAGTAGTGACCCCCCCGTGCACGTAGGATTCCAGCCAGCCCACGGTTTTCTGCCGAGGTGTATAGTCACCAAACACAACATGAACTTGGCTGTCCACCAGCCCCGGCATAATGGTTGCGCCAGCAGCATCAATCACTACATCACATGCCTCAACTTCTGCGGCGGTCGCTGTACCAACTCTGGAAATGAGGCCACCATTAGTAAGGATGGTATCCCCTTTGCCGATAGGTTCTCTCCAATCACCTGTAACGATCACACCGATATTAACAATGG
>JAESTR010000153.1 GCA_016763495.1 Kordiimonadaceae bacterium | reverse complement strand
TCAAAACCGCCCTGAATAGCTATGTCCTTATCCGATAGGGACACACCTCTGAAACGATAATCTGACACTAAGGCAGCATTGGCTGATAATGATATGCCCGCATCATCCTGTGCGGCAGCCGGTGTACCTATAAGTATTGCTGATGTTACACCCACGGCTAAAATTCTGCCTATTGATGGAAATTTACCCTTTGAACGATTTAAAGTATTACCCATAACCCGGTCCTCTTCATATTCACGGAAAAACCCAGTGTTGACAAAGGTTCACTCAGAAAATTGATACTCGTCGAAACATCATGATCTCATTAGTGCCTGTATAGAACTTAAGAAATTCTCAACAGAACTTTTAATATTAGAGGACACAGTTGCAACTTCCTGAGCGGCGATCAAAACCTGCCCAGATGCATCGCGGGTATCAGAGGCCCCTTTTGACACTTCAAGGATGTTCAAATTTACTTCGTCGGTCCCTGCCGCGACTTCGTGAACATTGTGAGCAATCTCGCCTGTCGCCGCACGTTGTTGTTCCACCGATGCAGACACGGAGGCTGTAATTTCTGCTGTGCTTGTAACTGCTTCTAGAATGTCTGCCATGGATACTGCTGCTATCTCGGATGTGCTTTGAACCGACTTAATTTGTCGTTCAATTTGCTCGGTGGCACTTGCAGTTTGTCCAGCAAGGTTTTTTACTTCTGACGCAACAACGGCAAAACCCTTACCTGCATCTCCTGCTCGTGCTGCCTCTATTGTAGCATTCAAAGCAAGTAAATTTGTTTGCTCGGCGATGTCATTAATAAGCTGAACAACCTCTGTTATTGCCTGCGAGGCAGAGCCTAACTCACTCATGACGGCACTTGCCTGCTCTGCTTTCGATGAGGTCTCTTTATTAGCATCGTTTGCGCGGTTCATCTGGTTGCCTATCTCGGAAATTGAAGCGCTCAATTCCTCGGTTGCACCGGCAACGGCCTGTATGCTTGCTGTTGCCTCTTCTGAGGCCGCGGATACCATAGCTGACTTACTATTCGTCGTGTCGGCTATATCACTCATTGATTTGGCTGTACTTTCAAGCTGAAGAGCAGATGAGGAAACGCTTTCAAGCATGTCACTTGTCATCTTATCAAATTGGCCAATTAAATCCGCCATGTCGGAATTCAACTTATCTTTTTTGGCTGTTTCTTCCCGTTCTTTTGCTCTGTCTTCTTCGTTGCGAGCGTTTTCCTCGTCTTGCCTTTGTTGTGCACGTTTTTGGCGCTCCGTTTCTTCTTCCTGTGCTTCTTTCCGCATTTTTCGACGTTCTATGGAGTTCTGTTTAAAGACTTCCACAGCGTTGGCCATATCACCAATTTCGTCTTTGTTATCCTGATGTGGCACCTGAATTTCATCGTTGCCTTTGGCTAGTTCGGTCATTGAGCCCACCATTTCATTGATAGGTTTTGTAATTGTGCGCGCAAACAAGAAGCCAACACCTGCCATCAAAATAGAAAACACAACGCCAATCTGAATCATCACCAGCCCCATGTCGGAAACTGGTTCATTCATCTCATCGACTTGTAATTCAGCTAATATCGCCCATTTAGTCCCTAAAAATTCAAACGGCTTGTAGGCAGATACAAGCTCAACGCCGGCACGCTCAACAATCTCAAGGCCACTTCTACCGGCAATTGCCTCAGAAACAGCGCTGCCTTCAACACGCCTTTTTAAAATGGTTGATTCTTTTGAAAACCGACTATCCGTGCGCATTAAACCATCTGCACCAACCACATAACTTTCACCGGTTTCACCCATGCCCTCGCTTTTTTGCATGATACCATTCAAGCGACCAATCGGCATTTGAAACACCAATACACCGGCCAAATTGCCTTTTTCATCCGGAATGGAATGGGAAATAAAGCTTGCGGGTGCATCAAAGCTTGGTTTGTAAGGTTTAAAATCGAAAAAATTATCATCGCCTTTATGCAGGTTCGTCATAGCCTCACGAAAAGCATTTGCGAGATCAGTATCACGCCATTCACCGGAATTCATGTTTGTCGCATAATCCAGCTCTTTGAATACGGAATAAACAAGATCCCCCGCTGCATCAAAAAGAAACACATCATAATACTCGCGGTTCTGCTGCAATGAATGGAACCACGGATGATACGAGTTATGGGCAACACTGTAGGTTGAGCCATCACCTGCATCTACAAGCTTGTCCTTTTCACCTGTGGGGTGCGGGTTGTCAGTAATGTAGAGTTTTTGAAGCTTTCCGGTGGCATCACCCCCAATTTCATACCAGGCTTTGGTGAACGCCCGCAAAGCATTTAGGGTATGCGGGTTGGTTGCTGTGAGCCGTAAATCTTCTCTGATCGACTGAAGGTACAAGGTAAGTTCAGCAGCCCTTGACGCCAAAACAGCGTTCAAGCGGTCCTTGACTTGGTTCTCCACTACGGAACCAGCCTGAATGAACGCTGACACTGAAATGAATGCCGTTAAAACAACAACGATTGAAACGACTACAAGTGGTAAACGGTATGAAATTTTTAGATTACTAAGCTGAAACATATTAGCCCTTACGTTGAAAACGCTGGACCCCCGACAACAATGTAATCAATAGATAGCCACGCTGTAAGGTGACGCTTTGTACGCACTATTAACGCATATTGTTGTTAAGTAATTGTGAAGATAGCCTTAGTTTTTTATTGAGGAAACTAGTGGTCAACGATCAGGTCACATCGTTTTGCAGCAATGTTTTCAGCTCTTTTCTGATACTCGCAGGCACAATTCTTACAATTATGGATGGGCAGATTGTCCCTAAGGCGGAACAACTCTCAGTGGGTTTGTTCATGTCGATGGCGTTTAACTGTGCAAACGGCCCGATTAGCGCCTTATTCTCTGCATTGATTTTAATCCCGTGGTTTTCTTTGACTGCTCGTATGGTTGGCGCGTGAAGGCACTACAGGGGACAATCCGTGCGGACCATCGCCGCTGGTGGCCTAAATAAATCAGCCTTTCAATTTTTTTGGATATCAAAAGATGGGCTCGCAGATCAGCGTCGGCAAGTGCCGATAGGTGCGACTAACGCAACAACCCAGTCATGCGCCTGGGGAATTCATACCCTTGCGTCACCACACTATGGGCTCGTCGATCAAGTGGCGTAAATACCCGCTTGGCTAACGGTGCGTGTGGTGGGTGGGCAGGCACAATATTCTAAACAAGCAGGACAGTTTTTATGGCTGGTGTTATGGCGTGCGCACTGTTTCTATGAGGTGCAATAACGTTGAGACTTTTGAGAAAGGCGGCCCCGTGAGCTTACTTGATACATGCCAAATGCTGATGCGCTTTAAGCGTTGGTCGAATGCTATTACCTACAAAACGGTGGCGGCGTTGCCGGAAAGTGAAAGCCTGAAAATTCGCCAGACGCGCTTTGGCAGCATGGTGAATACGCTGAACCATGTGTATGTGGTGGATGATATTTTCCGCGCGCATTTGCTGGGGCAAACACACAGCTATACAGCCCGTAATACAGACACACACCCGCCAGTTACTGTGCTGTGGGCCAAGGTCCAAAAAATGGATGATTGGTATGTGGCTTATACTGAAAGCCTAACCGATGCAGCACTGGCGGAAGGGGTGACGTTTGAATTTGTTGGCGGCGGCGACGGCGCTATGACCCGCAACGAGATACTGCAGCACATTGTGAACCACGGTAATTACCACAGGGGTTTTGTCGGCGATATGCTGTACCAAGCAAACGTAACGCCGCCCGCCACAGACTTGCCGGTGTTTCTACGGGATGGAAAGGCATGAATACGTGTATTTTTCGGTAAATTACAAGTTATAATTGTTGTCGGCGGCGTGCCCAGATAGTATCCTTAGTTCTTTAGCGTCTGCTTTTTTTGGGAGGGGATATTATGGATTTTTCTCAGGCGATTACTTCAGCATTCGTGCGGTGGAGTGGCTTTTCTGGCCGGTCGAGCCGGTCTGAATATTGGTGGTTTTACCT
>JAESTR010000016.1 GCA_016763495.1 Kordiimonadaceae bacterium | reverse complement strand
TAGGGGTGGGTATCCAGAATGTTTCTGTTGATCTGACCACAGCGCCTCTCGCGCGTATTTAGTGCGAAAATTTCGGTTTCGATGATACGTTAACTAACCATATACTAGAAGCTCTCGACGCCAAAGATGTGGGCGCTTTGGTTAAACTACCTGCTGAAGCTAAGTCGGTTTTTGAGCAGTTGCTTGCGTCTGCTGGTGATGCAGATCATGCTGTCCCGCTCATACAAGCAATTGGTTTGTCTGGTGCTGCGGGCGCACTTGTCGCGCGTGTTGTAAAGTTGGTAGAAATGCTCAAAGAACGCCTGCCGACTTTGCTGTTGACTGTGGACCCGTGTGAGACACATGGTTTCGAATATAAGTCGGGCATCGGTTTTGCCTTTTTTGCAAAGGGTGGTAACGGTGAACTTGGCCGTGGTGGCCGCTATAATGTTATTTATCCTGACGGGCACGCTGAAGAAGCTGTTGGTTTTTCAGTTTATTTGGATAGTTTGATGGCGGTGGTGCCAGTGACTGCATTGCCTGAAAAATTATATCTTCCTTTCGGTACGTCACTTGAGGTCAGTACTAAATTACGGAATGAAGGCTGGCGGACCATACAATGCTTGACAGAAGGCACAGAATCGCTGAAAGAAGCGGCTCGGCTTAGATGCAGTCACATATATACTGAGGGCGCTGTCAGCGCACTTTAAAGCCCATATTTCTTTGGGCACTAAATTGAAGGATTTGGCATGGGTAATGTTGTTGTTGTTGGTACCCAGTGGGGCGACGAAGGCAAGGGCAAGATTGTTGATCTGCTTTCTGAGCGTGCAGAAGTTGTAGCACGCTTTCAGGGCGGCCATAACGCAGGCCATACCCTTGTTATTGAAGGTAAAGTTTATAAGCTGTCCCTATTGCCATCCGGTATTGTACGTGGCGGTAAAGTAAGCGTTATCGGCAACGGCGTTGTTGTAGATCCGTGGGCCCTGTTGAAAGAAATGGACATATTACGCGCTCAAGACGTTGTGATTAATCCTGATACCCTTCAGATCGCAGCGAACGCTACTTTGATTATGCCGTACCACCGGGAGCTTGATGCCCTGCGTGAAGACGCGACAAAAGGTGTGAAAATTGGCACGACACGTCGCGGCATTGGCCCAGCGTACGAAGATAAAGTAGGCCGCCGCGCTATCCGTGTGTGTGATTTACAGTCTCGCACAATCGTAGAAGCGCGCCTCGAGGTCGCTCTTACGCACCATAACGCACTACGTAAAGGTTTGGGCTGTGAGCCGTTTGACGCCAAAACTGTTGCTGATGAGCTGATGGAACTTGCTGATGTTATTTTGCCTTATATGAAAAACGTTTGGCGTACTTTGGATGATGCCGTTAACGAGGGTAAGAATATCCTGTTTGAAGGCGCTCAAGGCACGCTGCTTGATGTAGACCACGGCACATACCCGTTTGTAACGTCTTCCAATACAATCGCGGGCCAAGCTGCAGGTGGTACTGGTTTTGCACCTGATAAACTTGGGTATATTCTAGGTATCACCAAAGCTTACACAACACGTGTTGGGTCTGGGCCCTTTCCGACTGAGCAGGAAAATGAGATTGGCCAATTCCTTGGTGAAAAAGGTCATGAATTTGGTGTTGTTACAGGGCGGAAACGTCGTTGTGGCTGGTTTGATGCCGTATTGGTGCGCCAAAGCCTTAAAATTGGTGGCGTAACAGGGATCGCGCTAACGAAGCTAGATGTGCTTGACGGTCTCGAAGAACTTCAGGTTTGTATTGGCTACAAACACAAGGGCGAAGTCGTAGATTATCTGCCGTACGGGATGGAAGACCAAGCTGCGATTGAACCTGTGTATGAAACGCTAGAAGGCTGGTCTGAAACCACTTACGGCGCACGTAGTTGGGCCGATTTGCCCGCAAAAGCAGTGAAATATGTCAGGCGCATTGAAGAACTAATAGGCGTTCCCGTGGCATTGTTATCAACGAGTCCAGAACGCGATGATACGATTATTGTGCGTGACCCATTTAAAGGCTAGAGCTTAAAACAGTTCTTAAGAACGCTGTTAGCCAAGCGCTGGCAGCGTTTTTTTGTGGTACTTATGAATTTACTGTATATGATTCATATTGTTAACGATATTGCAGGCATGAGTTTGTATAGTATATAGCCAGCGCGTACCACGTGGGGAGGTCGGCTGAAAGAGTTTAAAAGGAAGTTCTTTTGAGCGGTGATATAACACCAGTTCCTGTGGGCCAAAGTTCATTTGGGGATCGATACGAAGTAAAAATTGCTTCGCCATTACCTGAATTTGACACTCCCGGCGGGAGTGCCTTTGAGGCTGTGGATCGCGAAAAGAAGTCATCTGACATTTATGCTTTTGTTCATAAGCCTACGGTGCCGTTGAGGAATGATCTTTATAAGCAATTACAATCTCACCCTATTGGAAATTTGGTTTGCCCTGTAAATAGGGGGCTTATGACGTTGGAAGCTCAAGGCATAAAACAACGTCTTGTCACGATTTTTAATCGGCCTACTGGTGGTGCATTATTTGACCCAAAAGGTGGATTACACCCGCGAGTGAATGCGCAGATTTTGCGTCAGAGTGTTGTGTTATCACTTTTGAAAGCCCTAACCGCTATGCACAAACGTGGCATGGTGCACCGGGGTATATCAGCCGCGAAAGTTCATTTTGTTTCACCAGACAGTAATGAAGTGGTGATCGGCGAATGTTACACAACACCTGTCGGCTATATGCAACCGTTTGCCAATGAGGCACTCGAGATAGCGTTTGCAGATAAAACAGCACGTGGCGGTGGCGGGCACGCAACAGATTTTTATCAGTTGGGCGCTACCCTCCAGAGTTTGTTCTTCGGTGAAATTCTTTATAAAGGCCGGACCCGCAGCACTCTCTGTATGGCGCGTGTGAACCAAGGTTCTTATTGGGCATTGAGTGGAGGCCGTGATATCCCCGGTGCGATGGGGACTTTAATCCGTGGTCTAATGGCTGATGAGCTTGACGAACGCTGGGGTGCTGAAGAAGTGCTCGATTGGTTTGAGGGCATTGGCAAGTCTAAGCGCACAAGCATGTCTACATGGTCGATGAGCCGCCCTACCAGCTTTATGGGTGTAGCGTTTGTAGACAGACGCTTGCTTGCTGACGCTGTTGGCCGCGAACCGCGCGAAGCAGCAGAATTTTTGAAATCCGTCGATTTTCCGTCTTGGCTTCAAATCTCCTTCAGAGATGAAATTTTAACTGAGAAGCTGGAAAATACGCTTAATGTGCGCCCGTCAGAGGGCTTTGGCGGGATTAGAGCCGACGACTATCAAATGGTGGCGCGGGTCTGCATGTTTTTACATCCGACCGGCCCTATTTATTATAAGGGATTGGCACTGGTGCCTTCCGGTATTCCAGGTTTGGTCGCTGAAGCTTTTGAGCGTGATGATAAAGATGTACTAGGCTTGATCCTTGAGATTTTCGATCAGAAGTTCATGTCTGCCCTGACGGAAATAGTAGGTGATAAAAGCCCAACATTTGGTACTGATATTACCGAGATTAAAAAATCATTTGAGCACGGACCTAGTAAACAATTGGGTCGTGGCATGGAACGTGTGTTGTATGAGCTTAATCCAATTTTGCCGTGTGCCAGTATGCGTTTCGACAGGGTTTGGATAGGGTCCATTAAGCAGATGATGCGTGCACTTGATAGATTGTCGGGCGCGGGTGGTGGTAAAAATATACTTTTGGACCGGCATGTAGCTGCTTTTTGTGCAACGCACGGGGAAGGCCTAGAACGAGAGTTCAATAACCTTGCTGTTGCGCAAAGCAATCCTGCCAAATTTAACATTATGGCAGTTGAACTGTTCGGAAATTTGCAGCGCCGGCTCCATCTGGAGGTTTTGCCGCATCTGGCTGAAAAGCTGGTTGATGGCCTTGCACCTGCGGTTAAAGGCTTGAAGAATAAAAAACGACGCGAATTCGTGCAAGCGGCGCTTGATAAGCTTAAAAAGGGCGGTGACATCACCAAGGTAATGGTGGAAGTCAACATGGCGCAAGTACAGGCTCTTGATGACCGTGAGTTCTCTCAAGCTTGTGCCTTGGTGGCTAAGCTTGAGAAGGAACGCCAGATGCTTGCGATTAAGGTTTTGCCTTCGCATGTCCCCGCACTAAAAAAAGGCTTTTTGGGTGCAAGATACGTTTCCTTTTTTACTTTTTTACTCATAAGCTTTTTGACTTTCTTTTAAGGACCGATGATGGCGAAGAAATCAATTCAAAAGAAAACAGCGTCAAAGAAACCGATTAGGCGGCGGAAAGCACGCGGTCAAGGCGGAAGTCCTTTTTTGCCTACAGTAATGGTTGTGCTTGGAATACTCGCGGTCTTTAAAACAGGGGCTGCTGTTCTTGTTGCCGCAGGACTTGTGCCAACGCTGGTATTGGCTTTTACCAGTAAAGGTGCTTTTAAGTCTGAGAAATTACAGTGTGTGGCTTTTGCTAATCTCACCGGCATTCTAACCCAGTTTCCTGATGTCTGGGCGCGACCTAACACGGCTTATGATGTAGTTGGGGAGCCGATTAATCTCCTTGTGATGTGGGGTGCCGCAGCGTTAGGGTACGCCCTCATTTTTGTGGGGCCAATGGTCGCTGCGTTTATTTTGCAAATGATTGCTCAAGAGCGTACCAAATCAATTATTCAGCAAAAACAAGGGCTTGTTGATCTTTGGAGCTCCGAGGTGCTTGGTACCAAAGATGATGTTTCACCCATGGCACCAGCAAGTAGATTCAAGAAATAGACGAAGAATTACCGGGTAGGGTTTAGGTTTCCGAGGCCAGACTCGCTTGCTGCCAATCGAATAGATTTTTGCACCTTCTCAAAAGCACGCACTTCAATCTGCCTTACTCGTTCGCGACTAATCTCATAATGCTGCGATAATTCTTCCAGCGTTTTCGCTGGCTCAGAAAGACGCCTTTCTGTCAGAATATGTTTTTCGCGGTCGTTCAGCCCTTCCATTGCTTTGGAAAGTAGCCCCAGGCGTTGGTTTCTTTCTTCTTTGTCTGCCGTGACGGTTTCTTGGTCAGGCTCTTCTGATACTAGAAAGTCCTGCCATTCCCCTTCTGCATCTGCTTTTAATGGCGCATTCAAGGAATGGTCATGCGCAGACATGCGGCGGTTCATGGAAATAACTTCAGTTTCACTTACGCTAAGTTTTTCAGCTATTGTAGCCACATGTTCTGCGGTCAAATCACCTTCTTCAACAGCTTCAATCTGCCCTTTAAGGCGCCGCAAGTTGAAAAATAGTTTCTTCTGTGCCGCCGTGGTGCCGATTTTTACCAAGCTCCAGCTGCGCAGTATATATTCTTGAATTGAGGCACGTATCCACCACATCGCGTAGGTGGCGAGGCGGAAGCCTTTTTCTGGGTCAAAGCGTTTCACCGCCTGCATCATGCCCACGTTGCCTTCAGAAATAAGGTCAGCAACAGGGAGGCCGTAGCCGCGGTAACCCATAGCGATTTTCGCCACTAGCCGAAGATGGCTCGTAACCATTTTACGGGCACTTTCACTGTCTTCATGTTCGACCCATGATTTGGCGAGCATATATTCTTCATTCGCTTCCAGCATTGGGAACGTGCGGATTTGCTGTAAATACTGGCTAAGGCTGCCTTCTGGTGTCAACGCAGGTAGATTGCTTTTATACGTCATGATGTGCCCCTAAATTCCCAATAACTAATGTCGCATAGTGTATAAATATTGTACTTACAAATGGTTTAAAGCTTATGCGGCTCTAACGCATTTAGAAGCTGAGTAATGTCATATGGTAATTCACTATGGAATTTAAAGGGCTTACCTGTGACAGGGTGGTTAAATCCTAGAGTACGAGCGTGGAGGGCCTGGCGGCTAAAGGATTGCAATGCAGCTCGAACGGGGCCTTTGATGCTCGAAGACAATTTGTTGTTTTTATTGTAAACTTGGTCACCAACAAGCGCGTGCCCTATGTGCGCCATATGCACACGTATCTGATGCGTTCGGCCAGTTTCTAGTCGGCATTCAATTTCACTAGCGACTGGCGTGCTACTTTGGCTGTAGGCGGATATGATTTTATAGTGTGTTGCAGCCCACTTGCCCGCACTTTCAGCAACAGCCATGCGTTTTCTGTCAACTGGGTGCCGGGCAATGTTACCTTCTATTCTATTGCTGGCCGGGCGTGGGTGGCCTTTGCAAATAGCGGTATATGTTCTTTCTATGGAATGGTCTGCGAATTGTTCAGCAAGGCCATTGTGGGCTTTGTCGTGTTTGGCAACCACAAGCAAGCCACTAGTTTCTTTGTCGATGCGGTGCACAATGCCGGGGCGCTTCACACCGCCTATGCCTGAAAGGCTGCCATCGCAGTGATGTAGTAGTGCATTGACCAGCGTACCAGTATGGTTGCCCGCGGCAGGGTGCACAACCATACCTGCTGGTTTGTTCACAACCACCAAATGCTCGTCTTCGAAAATTATCTCAATCGGGATATTTTCTGCTGCGGGTTCCGCGTCTTCTGGTTCAGGCGGAGCAACCCGGTATTCCTCGCCAACTTTCACTGAGCGCGACGGGCTAGTAACCACCTTGCCACTACAGCTCACATGCCCTTCTTTGATCAGAGCCTTAAGTCTGCTACGTGAAATATCTGGCAATGCACCGGCTAAAAGCTTATCAAGCCGTGTGCCAGCATCTGCAGGGCTGGTATGTATTTCGAATATGTTGATCATGGAGACCCCTTATGACTGCCGGACAACAAAATGTCACGCCTAACAGTACAAATAATGCTGAAGAAGACGAAGTGGTGAAGACACCCGTTTGGTTGTGGGCTGTGGTTGTTGGTTTGGGCGTCGCGATTGTCGGCATGCTCGCGCTTATTGGCTACAAGGTGGCGACAGGCGACAATACAAAGAAACCTCGCCCTGTGGTGGCGCAGTCTTTGGCAACCTCTGGTACAGCACACACTGGCGCTACAGTGCCCGCGAGTGTATTGCCTGTGGGATTTAAAGACCTGATCATTGAACGCCCCGACGGTTTGCCTCTGTCAGACGTGAAACTCCAGGATGGGTATGTTATGCTGCGCTTTAAGGGTAATGGTGCCGATTATTTAGTTTTTGTGAATAGCGCTACTGGTAAAACCAGCAGAATCACAATTCCCAAAGCCAACTGATCACCCGAAAAATAGGCCGTTTTAACTCTCGTTTACAGAAGTAAATCCATACGGTTTCAGTATGGCTGGGGTGCCACTATTCAATTAATTTTAACGCTACGGCTTATTGCGTTTGAAATCTCTTCGTGTGGCGCTATGTCTTAACAAGACATTCAGTAACATTTGCAAAACCGGGAGACTTTTTAGATGTTAGGACAGATGCAGGATTGGCCATTGCTTGTTTCAAAATTTTTGGAGCATGCAAATGTAAATCATCCAAACAGTGAAGTCTTTTCCATGCTGCCAGAGGGCGGCGAATTTCGGTATACTTACCGCGAGATGACAGTGCGGGCAAAAAAATGCGCGCAGGCTCTTGGCCGCCTTGGTGTGGTTGAAGGAGACCGGGTGGCGACACTTGCGTGGAATACGCACCGGCATATGGAAATTTGGTTTGGGTCCTCAGGTATGGGGGCCGTGACTCACACTGTGAACCCGCGATTATTCCCGGAGCAGTTGGTTTATATTTTGAACCATGCAGAAGACAAAGTTCTGATGCTGGATGTGACTTTTGTGCCGCTCATTGAAAAAGTAGCTGCCCAGCTAAAAACAGTAGAAAAATTTGTCATTTTGGTTGGGCGTGATCATATGCCTGAGACAACCCTCAAAGGCGCTGTTAGCTATGAAGAGCTGATCGATGCCGAAAATGGTGATTATAAGTGGCCAGCCCTTGATGAAAATGCAGCTTGCTCGCTTTGTTATACGTCGGGCACAACGGGCAACCCGAAAGGCGTGCTCTATTCTCATCGGTCTAATTTCTTGCATACACTGTTGGCAATTTCAGGTGACACGCTTGGTATTGGTGCGAAGTCGGTTATTTTGCCGGTTGTGCCCATGTTCCATGCCAATGCGTGGGGTATTCCTTATGCTGCTGCAGGTACTGGCGCCAAACTTGTGCTCAATGGCCCAATCCATGACCCTGAAACATTACACGGCATGATGATAAAAGAAGGCGTGACGGTGACCGCTGCTGTGCCAACTATCTGGATGGGCATGCTGAAATTTCTGGAGGCAACAGGTAAAGATTGTGGTTCGCTAACTACTGTAACCATTGGTGGTTCTGCCGCGCCTCGGTCTATGATTCAGGCATTTCAAGAAAAATACGGTGTACGGGTGAACCATGCTTGGGGCATGACAGAAACCAGCCCGCTAGGTAGTTTGGGTAGTGAAAATAGCGCTATTACCAACCTGTCATCAGAAGAAAAACTTGATATTCAATGCAAGCAAGGTCGCCCTGTTTTAGGCGTTGAGATGTGTGTGCAGGACGATGAAGGAAATGAGCTACCGCGTGATGGTAAAACATCAGGCCGGTTGCTTGTGCGGGGCCCTTGGGTGGTGGAATCATACTTCCGCGATGAAGGCGGCAAAGTGTTGGATGACGATAATTGGTTCGATACGGGCGATGTTTCCTGCATTGATGAATATGGGTATATGCAAATCACCGACCGCGCCAAAGATGTTATTAAGTCTGGTGGCGAGTGGATCAGTTCAATTGATATGGAAAACGCTGCAATTGGCCACCCAAAAGTTGCTGAAGCAGCTGTCATTGGTATTTACCATCCAAAGTGGGATGAACGGCCGTTGATCGTGATCGTGCCGGAAAAAGGTGAAACCATCACTTTAGAAGAGATGAATGCCTTTCTTTTGGACAAAATAGCCAAATGGTGGTTGCCAGATGACCTTCAATTGGTTGAAGAACTGCCGCATACTGCCACAGGCAAAATATCTAAAAAGGATCTGAGAGAGCAGTTTAAGGAGTATAAGCTGCCAACAGCTTAGGTTTTGATATAGATGAACTATAGCTGCACCGAGTGCTTAATTGGCTAGGTGATGGCGCAAACTTTGAAAAGCTGCAACAGAGATGTTGCGGCTTTCTTTACTTTTCAGAATTGCTGCCTTCTGGCTCGTTGTATGCCGCAGCCATCCAGCGCAATATCTTTATGGCAGGATATATCCAGAGTAAGCCTGCGACCAGATAGTAAACAGAAACTACAGCGAGCGATAAATGGTCAATTGCCTCGCCAACCGCTGCTGCGCCAAATGCATAAGCCGCAAGGCCAAAAATCAATAACAGCATACCGTATAGGCTGCGAGAAGAGGGGCGTACTTGTGTCATGGCTTTGGTCCGCTGTCTGTATTGGTGGTTGAACGCTAGATACCGTGTTTGGCCCGTGTCTACAAGGCCACTGGTAAATATCGTTTCCTACTGGCAAAGGGAGGCCTTATCCTGTAGTCACAAAAGCTGCCAAATCAGTATGTTTGAACAGAGTATGCCTTATGTGTGGCCGTTTTAGTCAGTTGGCACCGAAAGAAACCATCGGTGAAATTTTTGATGTATGGGCGGAGAATGATATTCCGCCACGTTACAATATCGCGCCGCGCCAACCTGTACTGGTGATCAGAAACAGTGAAGAGGGTAAGCGCCATATTGCCGCTGTGGAATGGGGCTTGGTTCCTGAATGGCGTAAAGAACAGAGCGGAAAGCCGCTGATCAATGCGCGCATTGAGACCATCCTTGAAAAACCGTCGTTTAAATCGAGCATGAAACGGAAGCGCTGTTTGGTACCCTTTACAGACTGGTATGAATGGCGCTCTGAGAATGGCCGTAAGACGCCGTACCGAGTACGAAGCCATAGAAACGGCGTTGGCGCCTTCGCTGCCGTATGGTCGGTTTGGCACGGTCCCGGGGGTGATTTCTGGCTGGAGACAATGGCAATTGTTACGGCTGCTGCTGAAAGTAGCTTGAAGTCCTTGCATAGTCGCAGGCCTTTGGTGGTACCACCTGAGCAATATAATGACTGGCTTCAAGTGCATGATCCCCTCCCACGGAATTTTTTGGGGAGCTTTAACTGGGTCGAAGAACAGCAATTTGAATGGACACCTGTAAGCCGCCGAGTTGGCGATGTGCGCTATGATGGCCCTGAATGCCATGCACCCCCTGAGGAAGAACGGCAAGCCTCATTATTTTAAGACATAATCAGACAGAGTAATTCAATGAATTTTTCAGATAAATCTAATGTCATCTATATTGAGCGGCAGGGCCATATTGGCAGGTTGGTTTTGAACCGTCCCGAAAAGCGAAATGCCATGTCTGAAGCTATGTGGACGGTTATTCCCAGCGCTGTTGCACTGCTGGATGCAGACCCAGATGTGAAAGTGATCATTATTACGTCTAGTGACGAAGGCGCTTTCTCCGCTGGTGCAGATATAAGCGAGTTGCAAACCATTGCAGCAGACCCTGCACGCAGGGAAAGCAATAGGCTTGCGATACGCGATGCTCAGCGCTGTTTAGCACGGGCAAAAAAACCAACGATCGCGCTTGTTTGGGGTGCCTGTGTGGGAGGTGGTTGTGGCCTTGCTATTCACTGTGATTTCCGTTTCGCGTCATCCGCGGCCAAGTTTGCAATTACGCCTGCAAAACTGGGCATTGTTTATCCTCTGAATGATACCAAGCAATTGATTGATCTCGTGGGCCCTTCAAAAGCGAAATCACTGTTGTTTACGGGCCGCATGATACTGGCAGATGAAGCACTGGATATGGGCTTGATTGATGAAGTGTATGATGCGGACAGTCTGCTGGAAAATACTTTGGCCTTTGCTGAGCAGATTTCAACAGTATCGCAATATAGCGTGCAGAATATGAAGCGCTTTGTGCAGCGGGTTCTGGACGGCCAAGTGGATGATGATCAGGTGACGGCAGAGATTTTTAAGGCTGCACAAGAAGGCGAAGATGCCGCAGAGGGTGTGCAAGCGTTTTTAGAGAAGCGGCCCTCCGCATTTCGTTGGAATGGTGGCTGAGTTCAAGCCAGGTTTATTTTGTGCTACTCGGATCGTCATCATCTGCGTCTGGCTGTGAATTTATAATTGGCAAAGCATATAGGCCGGTTATATGCAGCGCGCCAACTAGAAGAGCACTAATGCCACTAAGAATAAGTGATAGAGTTTGTGCGAGTCCTAGAGGCAGCGTTTGCACCAGCAAATTGCTCAGTAAAAAACTGACAACACCGGCCGCTAGCCAAATCATTGCGTAGCTACCGGTGATAGCCCGCAAAAAGGGCTGTGCTCTGCGCCATGCCGTAATATAGGAAATGTCTCTTTCTTCAGCACAGTGAATGATGGCGAAGTTGGCGACTGCGGAATACGCGAAATTGAGCCAAAGCAGCGCAAAACTTGTCACTAAAATAAGCAAACTACCTAGGCCGCCCAAAAAACCGCTAACAGCGACAATGATGGGTGCTGCAATCAATACGGAAGCTACAGATAAAATACCGGCGAAGAACATGTGCTGAAAGGCTGCAATAGCGCGGGAAAAGCCTGCCAGTAGGTCGCCTTGATTAGGAATAAGGCCCTGAGGGCTCATCGCACGCGCCCACAAAGGTAGAAGCGCTGCGGCAAGCGCCATGAGAGCCAATTGCCCCATAATGAGCGTGGTAAAGCCCTCAACAATTACTCTGGCCGTTGCTTCGATCGTTTCGTCTGATGGCTGCACATCTCCGAGTGTTTCGATGGCTTTGCCTATCACACCGGTAGCAGGTCTGAACAAAATGCTTGTTAAAAGCCCAGAAAATAGCGCGAGCAAAAGCAACAGTTTATAGCGTCTGCTCGATGCCGCTTTAACGTGGCTGAGGAAATTCTGAATTGTAAGCATATTCTATTATACTCAGTAAGGACGAGGGCTTAAGCAGTTACCCTTGCTTCTCTATCCGAGAATGCCCCATTTTTGCAACTTGTCTATCCTATTAATTAAAAACTTGTCGCGTAGGCGGATCGCTATATCCTTAATAATATGGGATGAGGAAGCCTATGTTTGGCATCGGTCAGTTGTTGAATAGGTGGGTTGCTAGAGCTTTGTTAGGTTGGATGAAGCTTATATCAGTATAGGGAGTGGGAGAACATCATGTACAAAAATAAAGCTGTATGGATAACGGGCGCATCATCAGGGATTGGTGAATATGTAGCCTATGAGATGGCGCGTGCTGGTGCGTCTCTCATACTTTCTGCGCGCAGGCGAGAGGAACTGGAGCGCGTTAGTAAGCGCTGTGTAGAAGCCGGGCTTTCCGAAGATAATATATTAGTTTTACCATTAGATGTAGCGGATGAAGCCTCCCTACAAAGTGCTGTAGCAATGGCGCAAGCCTTTAAAGGGAAAATTGATATGCTCTATAATAACGCGGGCATTTCGCAGCGGTCATTGTGCTTAGACACTGACATGTCGGTTTATAGGAAACTGTTTGAAGTTGACGTGTTTGGCCAAATAGCGCTCACAAAACTTGTATTGCCTATTATGCTTGAACGCGGGGAAGGGCATATTGCTGTCACATCCTCCGTGGCTGGCAAAGTTGGTGTGCAGTTACGTACTGGCTATTGCGCAGCCAAGCACGCTGTGATGGGCTTTTTTGATGCCCTCCGTGCCGAGGTAGCCAAAGACGGTATTTTTGTAACAACTGTGACACCTGGGTTCATTCGTACAGCCATCGCAGAAAATGCCTTAGCAGGGGACGGTAGCAAGTTTGGAAAAGTGGACAAAAATATTGCAGGTGGCATGGATGTTGAAGATTGCGCCGCAGTTATCATGAAAGGCTTTATGGCTCGAAAGCGAGAAATCGCGGTAGGCAAGGGCAAGGAAATGAAAGCACTGTGGCTAAAGCGCGTTTTGCCGAATATGTTTTTTAGTCAAGTCGAAAAGTGAGGCCGTTAATCTGAGTTAGCAGCTGCTGAGCACTTAGTCATACTAGCTTTTTCAAGCATTAAGGCGATTGGGCGCGTCTGCTTTGCGCCTAACTGGCACCAGTCTACTCCACCAGCGGTGTTCGGATAATTTGATGACTTCTGGTGCTTGTCGCTCAAAAGTAACAGTAGGCACGCCGCCTCCAATATCGATGAAGCTAAGATCCTGAACATTTTGGTGGTCCAGCACAAGCCGGTCATTGATACCATTATACTCAGGGCGGTTTTCATAAACAGTACAGGCAATAATATAGTTAGCTTCGCCTCGGCTGTCAGCCATTGGTAGATACAGCGATTTAACACTCGCTTCCTTGCCGTTTTGTTGCCTAACTGTTTCACGCATTTGGGCAACGGCCGGTTTATCAAGTACGGCTTCATAAAAGCTGGCACGTTGCTCACGAATGGCGGGGGCAGTTAAGTCAAAGGCATTCATGCCCAGCAAAGGGTTTTGCAATATTGTACTGTTGCTGATGTTCATCATAGACGCTTGAACGTTATATCTGTCTAGTCGCTTTAACAGCGCTAAACGCGGCATAAGTTCAAGTAATTCGTTACATTGCAGAGCAGTGCGACCTGGTATCAAGCTGCTGCCTGACCGTGGTAAGCTCATCCAATACTCTAACAATCTCCCCAAAACACCGGACATTGGCATAATGCCTCCTCTCAGTATTTCCCAGCAAAACCCGTGGAAATCATGAGCGGAAAAGGTTAACAATTCAAGACATGGGAGCTGACCTATTCGATTTAAGGTTTTAATTTTGCCTCAAATGATTGAATTTGTTCCGTGATTCCCTTAGTCAAATCATTGGGAATCGGGAAAGTGAGGTGGTACTGCGTGACTTTCCAGCCGCTTTTTGTGCGAATCAGTACCCCTGTGCCTCTGCTGGTGCCGTATTTTGCATTGTGAAGAATTTCATCAAACCAAGCTGTATTCTGGTTTAGGCCGATGACTATATGCCTGTTTTCCAGTTTATAGTCCCAGCCTTTGCTTTTTGATGCGTAGCCTTTGAATGTAGGCATGTCCCAGCGTTCGCCTGCGTCGGTGCCAATGAAAATAGCATCTTCGGTGTATTGGTTGAAATAGGCGTCCCAGTTTGCAGATGCAGCGGCGGCATGCAGGGCATCCAGCGTTTTCGCTATGGCTGGATTGTACATGGCCGTGTCTGAATTTGCAGCGGTAACTGGTAAAGTGCAAGCAAGTAGCAAGCTAAGGATAAGCATTTTGAAATGCGACATCGTCTTTCCTTTTTTCATTGATAGGGGCATCAGTTTGCGTCACGGCTCACTGTCTTGATCTTACCGTTTTTTAAACGTGACAAGTAGCTGTGCAAGTCGCGTTTTAGTTCAGGTGCCATAATGTAAATGCCAATGATATTGGGCACGGCCATTAAGAAAAACATGCTGTCCATCAGCTTGCAAACTGTTTCTAATGGTATCGCCGCGCCGGGTATTAATGCCAGACAAAATACGGCTTTGAATATGTTCATGGACATGGTTGTGCCGCCGAAAACAAACTCCCAGACTTTGCTTGAGTAATAGCCCCAGCTGATGATGGTTGAATAGGCAAACAGGAAAGCAGCGACCGCGAGTACCCATGGGAACCAGCTTATAACGCTGCCGAAGGCGCTAGACGTGAGTGATATACCCGCTAAGCCTGATGTGTTGGCGTAAACACCCGTGATGACAATTACGAGCGCTGTCATGGTAGAAATTAAGACGGTATCAATGAAAGGCTCCATAAGGGCGACCATGCCTTCAGATACGGGCTCATTGGTTTTGGCTGCTGCATGCGCCATGGTGGCAGAACCAAGGCCTGCTTCGGTGGAATAGACGGCCCGCTGCATTGATAGAATGATGACACCGATCAAACCACCAAGACCGGCTTTCATGCTGAATGCGGCGGTAAATATTGTGACGAACGCGGCCGGGACAGCGGTGATATTACTAAGAATAATGACAAGAGCAGCGGTAACGTAAATGCCTGCCATCGCGGGCACAAGTTTGGCGGTAACAGACCCAATTGACTTGATGCCGCCAATAATAACAATTGCGGTAAGTAGGGCAATGATGACACCAAACCACCATTTGGCAGCTTCGCTTTCATACCCTGTAACAACAGATATCGCTTCGAAAGACTGGTTTACTTGCGCCACTTGCAACAAGGTGGGTATTGCCAGAAGGGCGTATGACCACGCCAGTATTTTGCCAAACTTGCCCCAGCCTTTCGCAGCCAATCCGCGCTCCAGATAATACATGGGCCCGCCTGCCACAGTGCCGTCCGCGCGAATATCCCGGTATTTAACACCTAGTGTGCATTCAGCGAATTTAAGCGACATGGCGAAAAAACCAATAAGGATCATCCAAAAGGTCGCGCCGGGCCCGCCTACACTGATAGCAACTGCGACACCCGCGATGTTGCCAAGGCCAACAGTGCCTGATAGCGCCGTGGAAAGCGCCTGAAACTGGGTCACTTCGCCGGGGGCTTTATCATCCTGATAATCGCCCCGCACTACACGCCATGCCCGCTTAAAGCTGTTGAGACTTATAAATTTGAAAAAGAAAGTCAGGAAGATCATGGGCAAGGCGAGAAACGCCACAATCCATTTTACCTCAAGTCCGGCAATATTAATGCTGCTGAAAACAAATGCATCCAGCTTATCAATAAACCAGATTGCCGCTGTGACAAAACCATCAGACTGGCTTTCCGCCACCAATGCAGCATCTTGGGCCAAAGCCGCAAATGACATCAGACTTGTGATAAAAACAAATAAACTCGATTGCCGAAACACAGCCACATCTCTCCCCTAATAAATTCCCACCGCACCATAAGACGGGTGGGCAATTAGGGGAAGCAACAATATTTCAAATGTAAGTGTATCGCTGTTTAGTTGGCCAAATTGAAAACCAGAAAGGTTATTTTTCGCCGTATCGTGGCATCATTTCCACAAAATTGCAGGGGCGGAAACGAATGTCCAATTGGGTGACGAGGATTTTGTCCCATGCGTCTTTCACTGCGCCGGTGGAGCCAGGCAGAGCAAACATCAGTGTTGTGCCGGACAGGCCGCCAGTGGCACGGCTTTGAATGGTGCTGGTGCCTATTAAGTCATAGGACAACATGCGGAATAATTCACCGAAACCGGGGATGGGCTTGGTATAAAGCGGTTCAAAACACTCTGGCGTAATGTCCCGCCCCGTAAGGCCGGTACCGCCGGTAGAGATAATGACCTCTATCGTATCGTCTGCGATCCATGCTTCGAGCTGGCTTGTGATGGAGGTTTTGTCATCTTTTACAATTTTGCGATCAGCCACTCGGTGACCTGCAGTTTCTATGCGGCCAGCTAGTGTATCGCCTGAGCGGTCGTCTGCAAATGTACGGGTGTCAGAGATAGTAAGCACAGCAATGTTTACCGGGCGGAACTCAATAGTTTCATCAATCTTCGGCAACGGCTGTGGTCCTTGTGACTGTTTTTGTT
>JAESTR010000152.1 GCA_016763495.1 Kordiimonadaceae bacterium | reverse complement strand
TGGTTGGTTGTTGGGTTTCCACTTGAGGAAATACATCAGCCAATGGAGCAATTTTCTCTCTTGAACACACGGCCCAAACCGCCTACGTTTTCAGTATGTACAGAACCTTAGTTCAGTTACATATGTCTATCATTAAGAAAGGCGGAAGGTCCCGAAATGCCCTTCCGTCTTTTTTATAAGTCTCGCACCCATCCATTTAGTTGGCGAAGGAACGCTTGATCAAGCTGCCACCTTATAGTGTTTGGTATTTTGAGCCTTTTCAGTAAGGGCAATGATATAATCCACGGCTTTTTGAGCCTGACTTGCAGCGGTCATAAAATACCGTTTGTCGTTTTTCATTTTACCTAACCAGTGTTTGAGGTAACTGGCGTGGTCTTCCCGTTCTTCCACAAAGAAGCCTAGCCGGGCACCAAGGAAAGCAGCCCCAAGTTCTGCAACCAGTTCTTCTTTGGCGTAATCGGTGCCGCCGAATTTTCCACTTTGATCACGGTCAAGCCGTTTACCGTTGCCAACCCAATGGATTACCTCATGTGCAAGCGTTGAATAATAGGCTGTTGGCCTCGTGAATTTCTCAAACCCAGGCATAGAAATATAGTCGCCTTTATTACTGTAGCTTGGGTTGTCGCCCAGCTGGACATTAGCGCCGGTTGCCAAGAAAAAAGCATCTAGCTCTGGCGCCCGTTCTGAGATTTCATTTGTACCAATGATTGCAGGCCGTGGTTCTGGCGGGGTGTATGTTTCAGGTAAATTTTCTATCTGTTCAAGATTGAAAACCGTATAGGTACGGGTAAACCATCGTACATTGTTTTCCAGCTGCTCGCCTGTCTCGTTGTCGTCTGAGGTACCAGCAGATTTTGAAAATACCACTTTGAAGCCCTTAGAGCCTTTTTTTATATTTCCACCGAGTTCAAGCGCTTGTTTGAACGTCATATACGTCGGGGAGGTAAAGCCGTGATTTTCGGCAGCAACCCATAAAAGAATAACATTGATGCCTTTGTAATATTCCCCGCAAAATCGGCGAGGGAGTTGGAAGGCTGCACTATTACTTTCCCAGCTCGCAGCCCAAGGTTTGGTCCCATTTTCCAATAGGTCAAGAATTTGGTCTGTCACCATCTGATAAGGATCGGATTTTGGTGTATATTTTTTGCGAGATTTTACCATTTTCTTACTTTCTCTTGCATATAAATTGGGGATGATGCGCTATGTGGTTGGGTGCCTGAGACACACCACCCCCACCGGCTTGGGAGATAGTCACCGGGTAAAGCTGTTGGGTTAGTGGCTAAATAATGTGCTGTAACGGGATTCTATCCCCTGCGCTTCATAGAACATGAAATCGTCAAACGCTTCTTCGCCGTCCTCCTCTGACAAGGCATCAAGCTCAGCTTGAAGCACTGGCGCAGGTGGATATTTTAAGATGTGATTAAGATAGAACTCATACCGCTCGCAGTCGTCAGCAAGCTGTTCAATAGCCGCGTTTAATGCTGCTATTTTCTTTGTATAAATCTCTTGGCAAACCGTGTCGCTGCACTGGGTTATACTATTGTAAAAATCCGTTGTTTTTTCCACACGATTTAGGAGAGTTTCGATTTTTTGAGCGGTCGCGTCATAGTCCAATGTTTGAAGATATGTAAGACAATCATCGTCAATGCCTTGGTTAATCCAAGAATTCAACGTTACCGCGTCACGGTCATCTATGAGGCTGTTTTTAAATATGTTCGTCATTGATATTCCCCTGAGATATTTTTAAAGTTGGTTAACCGGCTGTTTTTGCAGCTGTCACCAAGGGGGGCCGTCACCATTAACAATGTCGTTTGCGGCTTTGATCGCGCCATCTTGTGAGCCAATGAATTCCAAATCACCACATAGACTGAATAGCTTATGGATGTCTTCTTCGCCTGCTACTGCAACGAGTGAAAAACCGTTTTCTTTAATCTCTGCAACTGTGTTCATGACTTACTTCCTTCCGCATTAAAAACCCCCGCAGGGGGGCTGGATTAAAGGCCAGCTAGCGGGCCGGACTACGGGGTCCAGAGAAAGCGAAGCGTAACTCGGAAGGTTCGTCCCACTTGAGGGATGAAAGCCGTGTTTTTTCTTGACCTTTAAGTAGGCCGGGCTGATAGCGCTAAAGCCGTGTCCAGCCACCCTTCGGAGGTTTTGAACCTCCTTAGAAAAAGCAGAGCGACCGCAGCCTTGCGGTTCGCACCGGACAGACTAGTCGGTCCAGCCGACACAGCAACTTCCTTACCTGGCCTTAAAGGTTTGTGAATAATCCCTATAGTTCTGATTTTGTCCGCTGCGCGAGGGATCGTTACCCGAATGGGCCAAGACCACTTGTTGGCTTGGTGTAGCGTGAGCGGCATAGAGTCCGGCACCAACGGTGCGCGCTCTTAGTTAGTCTTAAGTCTTGCTTAAATTGGAAGTAAGTCAACCTACCTTGGAGGATAAGTTGCCACACCCTCTATTAGAAGAGCTAGCTGTTGGAAGGCCCATTAAATTGTTATTTGAGGCGTGTGCCGACGGATGCACGATTGGGGGTCGAGTAATTTCAACCGCTGACCACACAGCCCCAAACAACAAACCAGAAATTAACTGGTTGTATCTTGTACCAATCACAACTCATGCATGCAATGGTGGTTTGTTGGATCTAGGGATGGAGAGAAATGCTTTTTCAACCATTCCTATGAACTAGCAAACTGTAGTAAGAGTGTCATGTCGCATTTATCAGCGGCTTTCAACGCAGCAATGTATGTGCGCCGCATCGAGTTTGTTCAAAAAAGCGGAGAAACATACTAGTTAAGAGATTGATTACATTGCTGCCCATTCAGCAGCACCATTTAGGGTTTTGAGAAAGATGCGTTGAGCACTTACTAAGGACTTTTCCTGCCAGTTTTTACGAGTTGGACACCATAGTTCGCGGCTTTCATCAAAAAGCACTTTGCCCTTTTTCGTATCAATATCTCTTGTATGAACGAAATAGCGCGATAGTAACATTGCGCGCAGGTTGGCTGCTTTTTGCAGCAGTGGGTCCATCAATTCATCAGTGAATTCGATCACGCCACCAGCGACATCCATCTGCGGTGATACATGCTTTTGCACACCCCACATCATAATGCCGTTTCTGTCAGGTCTGCCGCCCCTTCGCCCAAGGCCCTTGCTCCATTTTTCATCTACTTTTTCCATAGAAACATTTTCAGCTCCCCACCAACTCATTGTACGATTAAAGAGCACATCAGTGGGCTGGTTAAAGCAAAGATAAACCATATCATCCATGCCGCTTCGTATCAGCGAATGCCAATCCAAGTAGGCAATATGCCGGGTCTTTGGACTAATGTCTGCTAAGATCTTACGCATAACTAATGCTGACCATTCAGCCTTCTTGCCACCGTAGCCAATGCCCGTGGGGTGGTCGTATTGGCCTGCGCTTAGGGCATTCTCTAACGCAAAACCATCATGTTTTTGTAAAAGTCCCGCAAGCGCGCCTAAAGCATCGCTAAACAGTGCGTCGGTGAGCTGGTTTTCTGGCGGTAGATGGCTGTGAATTTCTTTGTAAAGCTCATGTGTTTTGGGTGCTGAAGTAAAGTTAATCCAGTTTCTATTTAGGTCCACATTGTTTTCAGTGTAGCGGGTCATATAGGCGAAGCCAAATGGGTTGAGTGCATGTATCATCAGGACTGCGACGCCCTCTGAAAGTGCGGCCAGTGAACCATCATTGAGGCTTTGCAACTGTGCCGCTGAGCCACAGTATCCTTCAGGTCCATGAGTTCCGCTGATGCAAAGAAGGACTGTATTTGCATCTCGAGGGCCAAGCCATGCTGTGTCTACGGCTAGGTCTTCCCCTTCTGGTGATTTTTCATGTGGATGAACATAGCTGCTTAGAGATGCTCCGGCCTCTTGTGCAGCAATTATGAATGCTTTTCGTGCTGTTATGTAACTGTCTGCAAAGTATGTCATCTGTGCCATGGTCAATTTTTCCTAAAGTACCCGCGAGACGAAGTCCATAAAGTGAAGTTAAACTTATAAATTTGTCATCGTATGATGAGCATCTATCATACTATTTAATTTATTTAAATAAGAAAAATAATTTGACATTTTTGGTATTAGATTGCTGATCCCACTTGCTTAACGGGCCAAGGGTGGTTAGCCTGTAGCAATTGTTTTAGCCCAATTAGAAGCATAAAGAAGCCTATGGCCAGACCAGCTAAAGTAACCGCTCGCCCTGCAAAGAAGGCGATGCAACAACGTAGTCAAGATACCCAAAAACGTTTCATTGATGCGACGCTGAAACTCACAACCAAAGAGCCAATGCATTTGGTTACCTCAAAGGCCATTTCTGATGAAGCTGGCACTGCGTGGGGATCGGCTCAATATCTATTTGGCAGCAAAGAAGACTTGATGGTTGCAGCAATCAGGCATGCGTCGGGTGAGTTTGTAAAGGCTTGTCAGAAAGAATTTTGCAGGTCCTCCTATACACGGGAAGACCTCGATAGTGTTGTTACTTTCTTTTGGCGTGCAGCGAATAAAACCAAAGCAGTGTTGAGCCATGAAATTGCTATCAGTTGCTTGCATGATAAAGCTGTGACCGAACTTAACCGTGGTATTATTCTGGAGACGATGGAAGAGATCATTAAACTCGTACAGGGGAAGATAGCGGAATTCTATCCGGACGCAGACCCTGTGCATATGCAGGATTTACTGTTTGTGATCGAAACCTTCTTTACTGGTTTGCATTTCCGCCGAGGTTTTACGCGCCCGGATGTGGCGGAGCGAAAAGTGAATATGCTGATTAAGTTATGGCGTAATGAATTGAAAGCGGCATCTAGCTGATACCGTTTCATAGGCTTGTCATGAGTGATATTATTTATTTGACCAAATAAATAAATTTATGTCATTATGTTGTCGTTGGTTGCCACGTAGGCAGCTTGCATTATCTTTAATTAGTTAGGTGTACAGCTAACCATGACAACAAATGTAGCATCCGGAAGTATTATGAGTTCAGCAGGAGAAGTATCTTCTGCGTTGGTGTCGGGGCCTTTTGAAGCGTTCTTGATATTGGTGTTTATTATTTCAGGCCTTATTTGGTTAAGTGAAAAGCCACCGTTTTCAAAAATATTCAAGATTCTGCCGTTAGTAATCTGGGTAGTACTGATACCGGCAGGGCTCATAGGCTTCGAAATATTACCCAGAGGGTTGCCGCTCTATTTAGATATTGGGAAAATAGGCCTGCCGCTTTCCCTGTTTTATCTAATTGTTTCCAGCGACCTGCGCGGTGTGGTCAAGTTGGGGAAACAAGCTTCTATCGCTGCCCTAGGTGGTACTTTGGGTGTGGCTTTAGGTGGTACGTTAGTCGTATTCTTGTTTGCCAGTGGTGAGAATGCGAACCTTTGGCAAGGCTTCGCTGTTATCTCAGCAGGTTGGATTGGTGGTACCGCGAACGGCGTAGCGGTACAGCAGGGGTTACAAGCGCCAGCAGAAATAATTGCTCCTTTTATATTGATGCAAACCCTTGCGGGTTTCTTGTGGTTGATGCTTCTATTGGCGTTTGCGAAACGGCAGGCTTGGCTCGCAAAGTTTCTTAAAAGTGATGAATCGGAAGAAACGGAAACTATAACAGGCGAACACGAAACAACCCCGTTTGATTTGAGATCACTAGCAGCACTTTTGGGCTTAGGTTTCTTTGCGTTGTTGTTTTCAGGCGGAATAGGGCAGTTGTTACCGGAATTGGGCGAGCCTACAATTATTTCAAAAGCTACATGGGTGATCCTCATTATCTCCACGCTAGGCATCCTTGTTTCTACTAGCGACAAAATTCAAGTGCCAGCAGAACATGCCTCAAGCTTTGGTTATTTGTTCCTATATCTGATGTTAGCCTCGCTGGGTACACAGCTCGATTTTTCTGCTCTTGATCAAGTGGGTATATACTTCGCTGCTGGATTTATGTGGCTTACTATTCATTTGGCAGTTTTGCTTGCCATAGGGCGCTTCTTCAAACTGCCACCTGCGATGATCGCACTTGGCAGCATGGCAAACATCGGTGGCATTGTAACAACGCCACTGGTTGCGAGTTATTACCGACAAAAGTTGGTGCCGCTAGCTTTGTTGATGGCAATCGGCACGCAGATAGTCGGTATTTACTTGCCCTTTCTTTTAGCCAGCATCTTCTCGTCTATCGCACTTTCCTAATTTAGGTTTTCGTATCTGGTGTTTTATGAAGATAAATTTTATTTGCTTAAATAAATAATTAATGTTTATAGTGAAGCGGATAAATGATTCTGCTCGCAAAACAATAAAATGAGCAAAACCTTGGAGGAAACCATGAATAACGCACGTCAATTGACGCCAATAGGAAATAGAGTAGCTACATCTTTGTTGGCGCTTTCTCTCTGTGGGACCTTTTCTGGTGCGGTTATCGCAGCAAATGAAGAGTTCAGCTTTGAGGAAATAATCGTTACGGGAGAAAAACGCGCCAAGTCACTACAGGATACGCAAATCAGTGTCGCTGTCTTAACTGGGGATGCGTTAAACCGCCAAGCGGTTGTAAACCTCGAGGAAGCACTATTACGCATTGGTAATGCCGATATTAACACAACAGGTGATTTGTCCATTCGCGGTATCCGTAAGCAAGGGCCAACGGGCGGTATTCCAACCAACCGAACTGTGCTTGGGTATTATGTGGATGGTGTTGCGCTCAGTGCTCAGGCACAGCGTTTTGCCCTGTCAAACTGGGATGTTAGCCAAATCGAAGTTCTTCGTGGCCCAGTGACAACAGTACAGGGCCGTAACGCACTGGCAGGTGGTTTGTTGGTTACAACAGGCACGCCAGAACAAGAGTGGGGCGGCAAAGCGCGGGTTGTTTACGGTGAGGACAATACGTACCAACTTGCGGCTTCTTTAACCGGGCCGCTGGTGGAGGATGCTCTGTCTTTCAGACTGTCGGTTGACCACAATAAATCGGATGGTTATGTGACAAACACCACCCGTGATGAAGATGACTATGGCCGGGCGGATTCCACTACAATTCGTGGGAAGTTATTGCTTGAGCCAGAAAGTTTGCCTGACTTTAAGGCTACACTCGCATTCACCCATATCACGCAAGATAGCACAGCTGGTCAGGTTGAAGTGTTGGGGCCAGATTTTGACGCACGTGAAAGCGTTACTGGCGCACCAACTATTGCAGAAGCTGATGACATCAACCTTTATTCCTTGGCTGTGAGTTATGAGCTTTCAGACCATTTTTCCATTAGCAGTGTTACGGCCTACCAAGAAAGCCAGGTTCTGAATGAAGGTCCGTTTCAGGAAACTGACCCAGGCCACCCTGAGCGCACAATTTTTGGCGCTTTTGATGACAGCCTGTTTTCTCAGGAATTATTGTTGACGTACACAACGGAGAGATTTGGAGCTTTGCTTGGTTTCTATTACGCAGATGTTGAAAATTCGCAGCAACGTGGTGGCACATTTGAAGCCGCCTTGTTTGCGCCAGCCCTGTTCGGGCAAGATGCGGTGACTGTTGCACCGCTGGTTGAAGAAATCAGTAATTATGCAGGATTTTTGGATGTTAATTATCAAGTTACTGAATGGCTTGAGCTAACAGCTGGTGTGCGGGTCGACCATGAGAAAAATGCATTCACGCGTTCTTCTGGTGGCCTAACAGTGCCCGCATTTGATTTGACACTGATCCCTGCGTTGCCAGCGAATACATCGTCACAAAGTGGTACTGAAGTACTACCTAAGCTCGGTGCTGTTGCCTCCCTTACTGAAGACATCTCTTTTGGGTTCACTTTCTCTCGTGGGTACAGACCGGGTGGCTCAGGCGTGAACTTAATCGAGATATTGCGTACCGGTGCACCAGACTTCTTCGATTATGAGGCTGAACAAACTGACAATTTCGAGCTAAGCTTCCGCTCACAGTGGTTTGACCGCGCGCTAACGGTTAATGCTAATGCCTATCAAATTGATTGGTCCAACCAGCAAGTGAATATCCTTGGTTCCTTTGGTGCTGGCTTTGATGACAGTGTTACGACAAACGCTGGTTCTTCAACCGTCAAAGGTATTGAAGTAGATGTCTCTGGTTATGTCGGTGCTTTAGAAATTTTCAGCAGCTTTGCATTTTCAGATACCAATTTTGATGAATTCACAGCGAATGGCCAAGATTTTAGTGGCAATGAGTTTTCTCGTAGTCCCGGCTTTACGGGTTCCATTGGTGCGTCCTACAGCTTTGGCGGCGGATTTTATGCCTCTGGCAATGTGAGCCATACAGGCTCGTCCTTCCAAGACAATGAAAACAGCGTGACTGTGCCAGACTATACAATCGTAAACCTAACGGCGGCCTATGAGGCGGATAACTACCGCATATTCGCCTTCGCGAAAAACTTGTTTGATGTAGATGCTGTCACGCTGATCTCCTTCGAAGGAACTGGCGAGCTACGGCGGTTACGCCCGCCACGCTACCTTGGTGTTGGCGTAGAAGTAAGTTTCTAAATAACCCAAACCCTGTTTACTTCGGCAGCATAGCGCACAGTTATGCTGCCGTTTTTTTGACTAAATAGTGGGAGTATTCCTCATGTTTGAACCGATGTTTTTTGCTGTAATTTTGTGGTTGCTAAGTGTCTTAGTAAGGAAAACCAATACGGGTGCTTTAGCCAAATGGGGCGCTCGGCTGTTGGCGGTTTCTGCTGCTCTGTCTGTAGGTACAGCTTTCTTTATTAATTGGGCAGCACCAAAGGTTACTCTGCCCCCACCAACTGGGGAATATAGTGTGGCAATGTCCCACTGGGTGGTGAACACGGGCCGGGCAGAGCTTTATACGCAGAACCCATCAGATGAGCGTAAACTGCATGTGAAAGTCTGGTATCCCACTGCTGATCTTTCAGGAGTAGATTTTGTCCACTACAAACCTAAACCTAAAAAAGCACTTTATGCTTCTCCGGGGATGGCTGACGTGCATGCGGGTAAAATCAGCTCCTTTGGGCCGCTTTCGTTTCTTGGGCCGCACTTGACAGAAATGGCACGCACGTCTGAACTAGCTGCCTACGCTGGCGCTGCACCGTTGAAAACAGCTGAGAAGTTTCCTGTATTATTGTTTTCCCCAGGGCATCATGCGCATCTGGATTTCTTCTCAACCACAATGCAGGATGTTGCTAGTCATGGCTATATTGTGGTGGGTGTGAACCATAGTTATGAAGTTGATAAGTCTATATTGCCTACGGGCGAGATACTTCAGCGTACAGATGTGGCTTTGCAGGATACAATGGCTTTGTCGGTGGAAGACTTTAGGGACTATGAAAAACAGCTCACAGCCCATTATGAGGTGATTGAGCGCGTCGGAGCAAAGGACGAAGACCAGTTCGCACAGGCCTATAATGACATTATCAATGTACCGCAGGATTTAACTCAGGACTTGCCCATTCGAGTGGCTGACTTGTTGAGTGTTATTAACTTCATAGAAACTACTGTATCAGGTACTGAAAGCACTGCTTTGCTTGAAAGCATGGACCTTACGCGCGTTGGTGCATTCGGGATGTCCTTTGGTGGGCCTACGTCAGCGGAATTTTGTCGTGCTTACGGTAAGTGTGTTGCTGTCGCCAATATTGACGGGAAAAACTGGGGCGATATGCTGCATGCACCACTGGATGTTCCTATGATGTGGGTCAATGGAGCATACACTGCCGGTGAGCGGTTTGACGTGCCTTATACGCTTAAGCATTGGAAGGCGAATGCCTACAGGGTGTTAGTGCCTGGTGCCTTGCATCAGGCTTTTACCGACGCACCGTTTTTGTCACCGCTGGTGGAGTTAATGGTGCTCGAATATCCCCACAATATTGCACCCAGCGGCCACAGTATAGATATTATGCGGACAACGAATGCTGCGCTCGTGGCCTTGTTTGATCGTTATGCCAAAGGTAAACCTCTGCAGTTGAAACAGATTGAGGAAATGTTAGACGGGGTGAAAGTCGAGCAGTATATTCACTAACTAAGCTCATAGACCAAGAAAAAGGCCTCAGTAATTTGCTGAGGCCTTTTTTGTTTCTACCGATAAAATATTACGGCCTACATGATCGCGTTACCAAGTCCAAGCTTGAACAAAAGCATAACGCCCCAAGAAAGGGTGTCGTACTTTATTGGCGGCAATGTCACACGCTCCTTCAAGTCACTAGGAAACTGGCCCGTACGTAAAAAGTCTGCGCCTTGTTGATATAGCTTTTCATCAAAGTGGAACATTTCAGTGCCGTAATGGCCTGAGTTTTCAACCACAATCAGGCGGCTATTTGGCATGGTGTCATGCAAGCGCTGTGCGTTGCCCATAGGAGTAATGCCATCAAAGTTACCATTAAGTATCAGAAGGGGGACATTGGTTTTGAAGGGAGCCCTGAAGTCGGCGCCAAGTGTTTTTATACCCCACACATGGCAAAGCGGTCCGGGGTTACGTTCTTGCAGGCCAACATAGGCTAAGGCGCCCAGCATCACATCGTCTGGGTTTTCGGTATCTGTATACAAACGGGCCAACCTGTTTGAGTCAATCCCAGACGCACAATCTATCACATTAGCGGCGGCGTTCAGTGAAACCATACCGCGGAAACCTTCATAGTTTTTCTCTATGATACCAGCAATGCCTTCATAGGCTTTATGGTACATAGCTGCGACAAGCGGCGGAATACGGGAGGTGCCTGCACTGCGGGCAAAGGGACCATCACCCCGGTTTAGTACGAGACCATTTGCGATCAGTAGTAAACGAGCCGCACGCGCTGTGAAGGGCACATCGAAAGGTTCACTCCCTTTGGGCTGGATGGTGTAGATCTGAGGGTTTTTCTCCAGATCAGCATATATTTGCTTTATAGCATATCCCATATCACCTTTAGGCATCATCGCGGCTACATCGGGGTTAGCGTTGGCAATTTTGATAGCTTGCTCTGTAGCGATTTGAATTTCAGACGGAATGTCATAAGTAGCATCAAGGCCTTCAATACCAACTAGCGAGGCTGCGGTAACGTTCGCATCATATTTTTTGAGGTATGCGAGGGCAGTTTGCGTGCCAAAGCTACCACCATGTAACGCAATTTTATTAAAGCCGAGCGAGACACGCAATGCTTCAATATCCTCAGCAATTTCGGGCAGATTATACCCGGCGAAGTCCACGCCTATCGCTTCGAAATGCGTGCGGCACTCTTCTAAAACGCCGGTTAAGAGCCGGTGAGATTCAGCCCGCTCTTTCATCAGGTCCATCGGTTCTGGTGAGCGTGGGCAGTGTAGCAGTGGCTTGGAAAGGCCCATGCCTCTGTCATCCATTAGTACTAAGTCAGCGAAGTCCAAGTATCTGCTGTGATACAGGTAGGCGATATCATATTTCACTGTTATCGGGGATGTATCACTACCAGAAAAGTCTACATCATCCAAAAAAGTGAATGGCATACGTTCTGCAAGCTGGGCTTCGTTATCAGGCCCGCCATGAAAGCGGAAAATAGGGGTGCTTGGCGTTTTACTTTTTGAATATATCTGCATGAAAGCAACACGTATTTTGTTGCTGTCTGGTTTCGAGCGGACCTCCGATACAGTGATATAGCCGATTTTACCTCTAAAAGTGACGCCTTTCATTTCCACAATAGCATCACGTGTTTCTAACGTACCAACTGGTAAATTTGAAAATACATCGGCGTTAGCGTGTGCACTGACGGCCATTAAGCTCGAAAAAAACAGGCTTGCTGCTCGTATGAACCGGTACGCCCAACGCTGTGAATGTCTAAATATCATGTAATACACCTTTTGATTATGCCCCTAGCAGTAGGGCATTAATAGGCTTGTAAGCATTTCATTTCAATAATTATTTTATTTAAATAAATAAATATTGACCTTTTCTTGAAACTTAATCATCATCTTCAGCATGTTTTACACCAGTGTTTCCGGAGTTTCGGGAGCGAGTGGTGAAAACTTGTCAGGCAAGTATAGGTTAGAATAATGGGCGCAGCTAACAAGAAAAAGACCTTTTGGACAGCTAAAAGCATGCACACCATTCACGGGTGGCTTGGGTATAAACTCAGTATCCTGCTGTTTATCATTTGTTTCACGGGGTCTTTGGCGACGATCAGTTATGAAATGGATTGGTTAATCAATCCTGCACTAAGAGTTGATGCAGAAGATAAGCCTTTCGCGTGGCAGGCAATGCAAGATAATTACGCCGGCGAATACCCAGATGGATACCTGTTATTTTTAGAGGCGCCCCTCTATAGCAATTTTGCGGCTATCGGCATGGCGGTTGAGCCTGAAAAGGGCACGCGCCGTATTTTGTTTAACCCATACTCGGGTAAAATAGTGGCCAATATGGCTCACTATGCTAGTGCACAGCGCATTATTAGAGACATCCACCGGCAGCTTTTGTACCCGGTAGGCGGCACATACATCGTCGGTTTATTTGCCTTCGTATTATTGGGTATATTGATCACCAGCCTACTCATTTACAAAAAATGGTGGCGTGGCTTTTTCAAGCTACCCCGTAAAAAGAACCAACGCCTTTTTTTGGGTGATATCCACCGGCTCGCGGGCGTTTGGTCATTATGGTTTGTTGCTGTGATCGCGGTAACGGGCATATGGTACTTCGCGGAAGAACTACTTGCGGGTACCTCTGCAGATGTGCAGATCAAGCGACCGGCAATTGAGGGCTCGGAGCTTTCGAACTATGGTGCCGCGCCGGCGATAATAAGCCTTGGTGAAGCTCTTCAAGAAACCAAAACTCTAATGCCAGACTTGGAAGTTAAAAGCATCAGTTTTCCATTTCAGGCGGGCAGACCGTATTTCATCACAGGCTACAGAGACACGTTTTTAGCGCGTGACCGAGCTAATCACATCTTCATTGACCCATTCAGTGGTACCGTGATGAAGTACCAGAAAGCAGAAAGCCAGTCAGCTTTTGAGCGCTGGGTAGACATGGCGGACCCAATTCACTTCGGAAATTTTGCTGGGTTGGTGAGTAAAGTCATATGGTTCTTCTTTGGACTATTGTTGCCCACGCTCGCCTTAGTCGGAGTTTGGCTCTGGCAAAAGCGTGTACAGAAGTTGATAGCGAAAGAGATAGATCTAAGCGCACCAAAGTGCGGACAGAAGGTTTCAACAAGCTATTTAGGTAAAAAATATAACATGGGTGTGTGGAAATCGTTGGCGATAACAGTCGCTACTGTAGGTTTGCTGATAGGGAGCGGCATTGCAGTATTTCAGTCTGGTGTTTTCTATCGCCACCCCACAGCTACTCATGTCGGGAGCTTGCAGGTCGGAGCTTGGGATGCTGCTGTGTTTGTTCTCGATGCGGATGGTGACGGTTTCTCAGAGCAGGTGCGATTGGGTACGGCTTGCGAAAACTGCGTGCCAAATTATAAGTCGGCTGAAGTTGGTTTTTATGCCTACGATGGTACGGTGGAATTTATGCCGCTTGAATTAAGCCGCACACGTTTCTTAGGTGGTATCTCCTCAGAGCTAGTACTGCCAGCGAACAAACAAGTGATTGGCTATTCGTTAAAAATAACTGATTGGGCCGGTAAAGTGTATTCCGCCAGGTTCCCAGTTGGTAATTTTTGAGGTTTTCTTAAAAAAGAATGCCATTTAGGCATGATCACAACTCCCGCTATCATCCTACGCGTTATTGACCTTCAAGAAGTCATGTTGCTTCTAAGTATTGGTTACAACATCTCACTATCTGTGAGGCACCACAAAATTTAGGACAACTGTAAGCGCCCGCCGAATTACCCTTAGGCAGCCGATCAACCGCATCAACGACCTCTTGCCTTGGAACTTCAGCAAAAGCAAACTGAAAGAAGCCCTTTAAGGGACATCACCGGGCGTTTGCATCGGTTCTGTGTTGGTACCGCCATAACGGAAACCTTTGGCAGCCTGCGCATATATAAGTTGATTATCCGAGATTTTGTAGGAGATATTAACCTTAGGGTTAAAGCCGTCCTCTTTACCTGTAGGATAAGTAGTACCCTGAGGGTTAGTGTCACCAATCAGCTGGCCTGTCTCAAAATCAGATAGATCTTGCTTCCAGTTAAAGTAACGTAGGCCAACTGTGAAAGTGAGCTTGTCCCACGTGTAATATGCTTCACCAAAGAGAGCAAAAGTCTCAACTTTCTGCTTATTCGAAACCCAGAGGAAATAATCGTCAGGTGCACCCCAGTGTGCTGCAGGCTCAAACGCAGGGTCATTAGCTGCACCTGCATCAAGGCCAGGAACAGGCCATGAATTGATGCCGTCAATTTTACGGTTGTCATAATAACCACCCACAGTCCACTGGAAATCTGAATCCGTATCAGAAGACAAACGAATTTCCTGCACAAATGCTTTCACATCTGTCAAATCTTCCAGCTCAAAAGGCTCAACACCTGCAGGCAGAATACCCGGCAAACGGTAAAAAGTATCAATAGACCGTCTATTGAAGACATTACGGTCAAAGTATGAGCTGGACGACACCAATGTCATGTTATCCATTTCATACTTCAAGGTCAGATTATAAATAGCAATTTGATCATCGTACCCATCAAAGGAGGTATAGTCTCTGGAATAAAGAGGTGTAGAATCTGTATCTTCAGTACGGCCGTTATCGCTATAGTCATGGTACATAAATACAAAGTCAGCTGTGAGCCTGTCATTTGGTCACATCTCTGGAACGGCCATTTTGACGATAGCCCTAAGAGCTCGCGAACTCTAGTAGAGGTTCTATGTTGTAGTTATCGGCGGCTC
>JAESTR010000151.1 GCA_016763495.1 Kordiimonadaceae bacterium | reverse complement strand
TTGATGGAAACACGTACAGTCATTGGGGAAGTCCTCCGATAAGAGTATTATGGTCAATGAGCCAAGAGCGGGCAACTGACCAAGTTGGATTAAAGCTTTTCTTTCACGGCAGCGACAAGCGCATCCGTTGTAATACCAAAATGTTTGTATAGCTCGCTGGCAGGGGCAGATGCACCGAATGTGTCCATGCCAATATTCACACCATCAAGACCAGTGTACCGTTCCCAGCCAAATGTAGCACCCGCTTCAATAGACGCTTTCAGCGCATTTGCAGGCAGTACAGATGCTTTGTATGCAGCATCCTGCGCGTCAAACAAGTCTGTGCAAGGCATAGAAACAACCCGTGTTGGGATGCCCGCAGCTTCAAGCTGATCACGTGCTTCGGCTGCAAGTTCAACTTCTGACCCTGTTGCAATAAGCACTGCTTTTGGCTCTGCTGACGCTTCATGCAGGATATAACCGCCTTTGGCACACAGATTTTCATCAGTATGGGTGAGCCGCTGTTGCTTCAAGCCTTGGCGGGTAAGGGCCAAAATACTCGGTGTTTTTTTGGTCTGCAAAGATAGCGCCCAGCACTCTGCTGTTTCAACAGCATCACAAGGGCGGAATACATTTAGGTTTGGCATCGCGCGCAAACTAGCCAAATGCTCCACTGGCTGGTGGGTCGGACCATCTTCTCCAAGGCCAATACTATCATGTGTCATCACATAAATAGACCGCAGCCCCATTAATGCTGCCAAACGAATAGCCGGACGTGCATAATCGGTGAACACAAAGAATGTGCCGCCATACGGGATATGGTTGCTGTATAGTGCCAAGCCATTAATGGCGGCACACATACCAAACTCACGGATGCCGTAATACATATAGCGACCGCTAAAATCATCCGCTGTAATAGCTTCCATTTGGCTTGTTTTAGTCAGGTTAGACCCTGTCAGATCAGCTGAACCACCAATTGTTTCAGGTACGGCGCCGTTAATGACTTCAAGCGCATTTGGCTGGCTTTGCGGGTCGCAACCTTTACGGGTTCGGCTACGAGCTGGGCTTTGTATTCGTTGATTGTCGCTTCAAAGCTCGCAGGAAGGTCTTTATTCTGGGCGGTCAAAGTCTTCTTTTACATACTGGTCAAGCGCACCAAATTTGTCTTTCCACACTGCGGATTTTGTTGCACCAGCATCGCCTACTGCACGCCATGCATTCTGTACATCTGCGGGCACCTCAAAGGGAGCGTGCGGCCAATCGAGGAATTCACTCGCTGCTGCAATTTCATCTTCACCAAGAGGCGCCCCATGGGTCGCGGATGTCCCTTGTTTATTTGGAGCACCAAAACCGATTGTTGTCCGGCAAGCGATCATGGAAGGCTGATCAGCTTCCTGCGCAAGGCCAATAGCAACTTCGATGGCTTCAGGGTCGTGGCCATCCACTGACTGAACATGCCAGCCGGCGGCTTCAAAGCGCGCGTGCATGTCTTCACTCGTGGAAAGATCGGTAGAGCCGTCAATAGAGATGCTATTGTCATCCCACAACACAACCATCTTGGAAAGCTTCAGGTGACCCGCAAGGGAAATAGCTTCTTGGCTAATACCTTCCATCAGGCAGCCGTCGCCCGCAATTACATAAGTAAAATGGCTAATCAGTTCGTCGCCATATTCTTCGTTTGCTAACCGCTCGCCAATTGCCATACCAACTGATGTGGCAAGTCCTTGCCCTAACGGACCGGTGGTTGTTTCAATACCGGGGCATTCGCCAAACTCTGGGTGGCCTGCTGTTGGGCTATGCAACTGGCGGAAGTTTTTCAAATCTTCCATCGTTGGCTTATCGTACCCTGTCAGGTGCAACAGTGAATAGAGCAGCATCGAGCCATGGCCCGCGGACAAAACAAACCTGTCTCGATTTGGCCATGTGGGCCACGCAGGGTCAAATTGCATAAATTTGGAAAACAAAACTGTCGACACATCTGCCATGCCCATAGGCATACCTGGATGGCCGCTATTAGCTTTTTGGACGCTATCCATTGAAAGGACACGAATGGCATTTGCCATGGTCCGCTGTTGCTCAAGATCACTGTTCAAAGACGTGTCGCTCATAAGAATCTACTTGCTCGCTTGGCTCATTAGAAATGGCACCTTAAAAATTTCCGTCAAAATGGCGGGGAAGGCCGCCCTAGTCAACACCTGAAACAGCTGAATTAGGGGCTTTTTGCAAGAAATTATGCGGGATAGCCATTGTGACGATTGACGGGCATCCCGCAAACACCCTATCTTCAATGATATTCCGTCCTTCAGGGGGCAAAAGACGCTTTTTTCTAAAGTCTGCATTTAAGGGAAATACAAAGTGCCAGATACCGGGAATAACGACAAATTAGAAGCCGCACGCACGCGACTCGAAACGGCTTTATCGACGCTTTCGCATGGCGTGGCGAGCACGCGTAGCACTTTAGACGCCGCGGCAACCATCGCTGAAGAAAAAGCAGCCATGGCCACACGCATCAATGTGCTTGAGCAGGAAAACCTAAAATTACACGAGCAAGTTGCTACTCTTGCCCTTCAACCTGCGGCTCAAGATACCCGTGGGCAAGTTGAAATCCTAACGCAAGAGAAGGCCACTCTGAGCCAAGAAGTTCAGCAGCTCAAAAATAGCTATGCTGCGCTTCAGGACGAAACGCAAAATGCGCCGGTGGGCGAAGCTGGCACCCATAACACGAGTGACATGGAGGCCGCCAACGCATACCTAAAAGCTGAAAATGCGACAATGCAGCAAGAAAAGGCCATGATGCGGGCAGAGCTCGACAAAACCATCGCTGAACTGGAAACCCTGTTGGAGAACGCGTAAATGGCTCAGATTTCAGTACATATAAATGGCAAGATTTACCCCCTAGCATGCGCGGACGGTGAGGAAGAACGGCTTCGTAAACTGGCGTCATACATTGACAGCAAAACCAAAGACATTGCAGGCAAGCTTGGCAATGTGAATGAAACCCGGCTTATTTTAATGGCAGCAGTCTTAATTGCTGACGAATTACAAGACGCACTGGAAGGCCAAGGAAATCAAGGTCTTCTCGGCGCATTAAGCGAAGATGACATGGCTGGCGTGCTAAATGAAGTCGCTATTGAAGTAGAAGCTATTGCAGAAAAGCTCGGGACACCCTAAGTAAGGGTTGCGGGTTCTGCGCTGTGCGTAAGATATGCAGTAATTCCCGGGGCCATAACTAACTCCAGGGAGCTGTCCCTGACTAGGACCGTGGTCCTTAACAT
>JAESTR010000150.1 GCA_016763495.1 Kordiimonadaceae bacterium | reverse complement strand
GCCCAAATTAGTCGGCTTGAGCAATGGCTTTTAGACGACTTAATCTAATTCGCCGTAACCTCTTAGCTTTTCTGTGGCTCTGCGCTCCGCTTTTGTTGGTCTGCCGGAGCCTATTTCCCGCACCGCAACAGCGCTCCCATCCTTGATACTTGCAATTTTCTTTTCAACCTTACCGGCAGGGGTAATCGGAGCCTGGTCTTTATAAAGTGATTGGGCCTCAGGCGCTGGTCCGCGCCTCCCGCCAAGGGATAGCACTTTAATAACCCTAATATCGGTTTCTTTAGGAAAGGTAAGCACGTCTCCAACAGAGACAGTTACGCTCGCCTTGCCAACACGTACGCTGTTAATCCGTAGTTTACCAGACTTGCACAAGGTGCTTGCCAATGTACGCGTTTTAAAAAACCGTGCATACCACAGCCATTTATCAGCACGAACTTTTGGACCGCGTGAAGACATAGATACTCACATAAACACTATATTCAGCCCTGATCTAGGCTGAATATTTCCATTAAAAGAGCTTATTTTTTAGACAAAGCGTCTTTCAGACCTGCAAGCGCCGCAAAAGGCGAATCGGGGTCAGCTTGTTTTTCACGCTTTGGTGGACGGGTACGCGCATTCGCTTGGTTAGCATTGCGATTTTTGCCGCCGTTTTGCGGCCGCTTACCAAATTTATCGCCGCCAGCCTTTTGACCCGGACGACCACGGCCCTCGTTTTGGCCTCTTGGACTTTGACCTCTATTTGGGCCTCGGGTTTTCTGGCCCTCAGTCTTCGGGTCGCGCGTATTTTGGCTACGAGTATTTTGGCGTTTTGGCGCCCACATAAAGAAATACCGCTCAACGAGCTCTTCTTCAGTGGCTTCCGCAGCTACTTCTTTAGCTGTCTCAGCTGTTTCGCCTTCTGTGGCGGTCTCCGCAGGCACATCTTTACCTTCAGGCTTAGCATCCGCCTTAGCCTCACTAAGTGCTTCGGTTTCTTTAACGGCTTCTGCAACAGCTTCTGCAGATACTTCTTCCGCTGGTGCTTCTGTTACCGTTTCAGAAACTGCCTCAGCCACAGGCTTATCGTTGCTTACAGGTGCATCAGCAGGTGCCACAACCTCAGCTGATGTAGCGACTACAGTTTCAGCTGTTTCAGCTTCTATAACTACAGGCTCGGCTGCTTTAACTTCAGACGTTTCAGCCTCAGTCGAATTTTCTTCAGCCGCAGCTTCTTTCGCTGCAGGTGCTATTTTACGCAACTCATGCTTATAGCCGGCAGCACGCATCACTTCAGCAAAACCTTCGCCTGACAAGCCAACAAGGCCCATCACTTCAGGGGTTACTTCAAACCAGTCACGGTTTTGGCCCAGCGGGCGCACTGCGTCTGAAAGGCGCTCAAACATATCCATGCGCACAGCTTTTTTACCAACAGGTTTAAATCCTGCCAGCTCATAAAACTCACTAGGGGCATTTTCAGCCGTATCAACCCAAACCATGCCCGGCGTAGGAATAGACGGCAAATCAGTTTTCTTGCCTGCCATAGCCCACATCGCCAAACGCATCTCAGTCGCATGTGGCTTCATCACAATCGGCATATAAAGATTTGAAGCACCGATACGGATACCAAAACGGCGCAGGCCTTTACGGGCATCTTGATCAAGCTGCTTCAGATCAGCGGCAACTTTGCTGCGATCCATCACACCATAATGCTCAAGCAGGCGGAAAGCTACACCACGTGCGAGCCCTGAAAGGGGCGCTGCATCTTCTGGTGCATCAATCTCACCATTCAATTCTTGGGCTAATTTGACCAGCGGCTCAAGCTTTTCAGCGATCCGCATATCAAGCCATTCCTGCGTTTTTTCACGCACCAAGTCGGCATTGTCACCATCCAGCAGGATATTCTGTACAAGTTTAACGCGCGGGCCAAAAAGCGCACCGCTGTCATGTATTGTGGCAATAGCCGCGCCTTCCCACATAAGTATAGGAGAAGCTAAACCTTCATCAAAATTAAACTCAAGCGTCTTATAGCCAACGTTCGCAAACAATTTGGCGCGTCTGGTTAATTCCACTTTCAGAGCAGTTTCAGCTGCTGCCTTCAGTGTTTTCTGGTCATCCGGCGCAGCATCAGTTTCAACTTTGAAAGAAAAGCCGTGTAATTCGCCTATATTGTGTCCTTCTACAGACACTTGATTTGTTTCATTATCAATGCTCACGCTGAGTGCGTCCCTTTGCCTGAGCGAGCGCATGAGGACAGCTGTACGCTTATCCACAAACCGCTGGGTTAATTTTTCGTGCAGTGCATCAGACAACCTGTCTTCAATACTACGCGTCACATGTGCCCAATGGGCACTGTCTTGTAGCCAATCATTCCGGTGAGAAACATATGTCCAGACCCGGATACTGGCTATTCGACCGGCCAAGGTATCTATGTCACCGTCCATATTGTCAAGACGCTTAACTTGCCGGGCAAACCAATCATGCGGAATGGCGCCAGCAGGGCCCATCAAATCAACATAAATTCGCCTGAGTAAACCTACGTGATCCTCTTTCGATAAACGGCGGAAATCCGGTATTTGGCAAACATTCCAAAGCCTTTCAACAGCTTCTTTATGCTGTGCCAGAGAATTTATTTCTTCATCTTCTGTCAGGGCTTTTAATGTGAGCAAATCGAGGCTGTCACGCGTGCGGTGCAAGCCATCAGTGCTCGCGGGCTCTTCTAAAGAGCGTAAAAGGCGCGGAATCGATGCATAGTTCAAACGGTTATTCCGCCAAAAAATATGCTTCACCGGTTCAAATTGGTGCTCTTCAATTTGAGCAATCATCATTGGGTCCATGACGTCGTTAGGGCCGGAGCCAAGCGTCGAAAATGTGCCGTCTTTTTTATAACGCCCTGCACGGCCTGCAATTTGCGCTGCTTCAGCCGCAGAAAGGCCCCTAAAAGTACGGCCATCAAATTTGGTCAGGGCTGAAAAGGCAACATGGCCGACATCTAGGTTCAACCCCATACCAATGGCATCGGTCGCCACCAGATAGTCAACATCGCCAGCCAAATACATATCTATCTGCGCATTACGGGTGCGAGGACTAAGTGCGCCCATCACAATGGCAGCACCACCTTTTTGCCGGCGCATCAGTTCCGCCATGCCGTACACATCGCTGGCTGAAAAGCCAACCACAGCACTGCGGCGCGGGAGCTTTGAAATTCTGGCAGGCTTCACATGACTGAGCTGCGAGAAACGTTCCCGTATCATCAACTCTGCTTCTGGGATAAGACGCCGGATGATCGGCCACATGGTTGCTGCGCCCAAAAACAACGTTTCAAACCGACCGCGGGAATGCAGCAAATGCTCAGTGAAAATATGACCCCGCTGCGGGTCAGCAGCCATTTGCACTTCATCGATGGCCACAAAGTCCGCTGTGGTATGGCGCGGCATTGCCTCAGCTGTACACAAAAAATACCGCGCACCTTTGGGCACAATGCGTTCTTCACCTGTTAATAGCGCGACTTGGTTTTTGCCTTTTATGGCAACAACACGATCATACACCTCTCGTGCCAACAGCCGTAGAGGAAAGCCCATAACACCTGACGAATAAGCCAACATACGCTCAACAGCATAATGGGTTTTACCCGTATTTGTAGGCCCGAGTACGGCCTTAATAATCCCAGACATCTACTATCGCTCTAACTGCTACTCTCTAAGCTGTCTTTATAGACTAGAGGGCTATTCTGCCAACTATTAAAATTGATACTATTTTGTGACTTGTTCCCCGAGCATACACCGTTACAGTACCGCCATCTGTGTGAGGGGAATATTCATGAAAAAGTCGTTTGAGAAGAAATCTATTGCAGGCAAAGCCTTTGGTCGGCGTCAGTTTTTGAAAACTGGCGGTGCTGCAGGCGGGCTGTTGATGACAGCGGCTGTTATGGCTCAGGACCAAACCGTAAAGCCGGTACTAAACGGCCCTTCTGAGCTTAAAATTGCCGAACGACTTGTTGACCTTAACTATACAGATGCCGAGCGAGCCAGCATTTATGAAAGCCTCGATAGTCTTGTCGATAGAGTCCGGGCCCGGCGCAGCGACGCGCCGCTCGCTAATGCTGACTTGCCTGCGCTGACGTTCAACCCTTTACTGGCGGGCCAAGACTATAAACAGCAAAAAAATAGCGTAATCCTCGCGGCACAAAACGCAGGGCCGTTACCGGCTGATGAAGACATTGCGTTTGCGCCTATTTGGAAACAAGGCAAATGGCTACGCAGCGGCCAGCTAACGGCCAACCGTCTGACAGACATTTACTTGCAACGTATTAAAAAACTGGCACCAAAACTAGAATGTTTCGTTACCGTAACAGAATATGCCGCTCGTACCGCAGCCCAAAAAGCAGACATTGAATTACGCAGCGGTAAAGACCGAGGGCCCTTGCACGGCATTCCGTACGGATTGAAAGACCTTACTGATACGGCTGGCATTCGCACCACATGGGGCGCTGAACCCTACAAGGACCGGGTTGCCACAGAAGACGCAGTGATTGTTAAGCGCCTGCGCGACGCTGGTGCCATTTTGCTCGGCAAAACAACGCTTGGCGCACTTGCGTATGGTGACCGCTGGTTTGGCGGCTTGACCCGCAACCCGTGGGACACCGACGAAGGGTCCTCTGGCTCAAGCGCGGGTTCAGCCTCCGCAACGGGTGGCGGCTTATGCGGTTTTGCTATTGGCTCCGAAACACTTGGCTCTATCGTGTCACCATCCTCTCGCTGCGGCGCAACAGGCCTGCGCCCCACATTCGGCCGTGTGCCGCGCACGGGCGTCATGGCGCTCTGTTGGTCTCTTGATAAGCTTGGCCCGCTTTGCCGGTCAGTTGAAGACACAGCCCTTGTGCTTGGCGCCCTGAACGGCGCTGATGACAGTGACCCCAGTTCTATTGAATGGGGATTTGAGTATGATGGCCCGACCGCTGCAGGCGAAGACATTAAAATAGGCTATGACCCTGCGTGGTTTGAAACTGCTACGGCAAGCGACAAAGCTGTTTTGACACACCTGCGCAACATGGGGTTTAAACTCACTGAAATTAAACTGCCTGACATGCCCTATGGCTCGCTGTTAACAACATTAGATGTAGAGGCTGCTGCTGCTTTTGAAGAACTCACACTTTCAAACAAAGATGACTTGCTCAAATGGCAGGAAGATCGTGCCTGGCCCAATACATTCAGAAGCGCGCATTTCATTTCTGCCGTTGAAGCCCTGCAAGTGGACCGTTTTCGTCGCAAAGTAATGGAAATGATGGCTGGTATTTATGAACAAGTAGATGTGATTGTATGCCCCAATTTCACCGGTGACCTGCTGGTGATTACCAATTACACAGGCACCCCCAGCTTAACGCTACCGGTGGGCATGGAAGAAAGACAAAGCGTTGGTCGTATTGGTGAACCAACACCAGACAGCCGCCGCGAAAAAAGCCCACACCCCCATGCAATAACCTTATGGGGCAACATGTTCCGTGAAGACCAATTGCTTGCTGTTGGGCGATTACTTGAGGAAAGCTTGCGCTTTAGCCGAAACCGCCCAGATTTATCTGCATAAATGAGGCCGCAAAAGGCCGTTATCACTTGACCGAGCTGTACGAATCGCCTATATGCCGCCAGTCTATTCTTCGTGGTGAAGGATGGATTGAACCGATCATAAAGATTCAGGGGCTGTAAGCCTCGAGAAAAAAAAGGAATAAGATCATGGCTCGCGTATG
>JAESTR010000015.1 GCA_016763495.1 Kordiimonadaceae bacterium | reverse complement strand
CCTGGCCAAAAAGCTCTTGATCTGATCGAAGAGAAAAAAGGAAAAGCTGAAGCTGCTGCTGAAGCTGCCAAAGAAGCTAAAGAAGCTGAAAAAGCTGCGGCTAAAGAAGCTGCTGAGGCTGCAAAAGCTGCCGCTGCTGCTCCTGCTGAAGAAGCGCCTGCTGAGGAAGCTGCTGCAGAAGAAAAGCCAGCTGAAGAAAAAGCTGCTGAGTAAATCTAATCTGGCCCTTTCTTCGATCTGAAGATTGGGCCATTTTACTGGATATTCAAAATGGCTGAAAAGCGAGATATCGCAGGGCAAACTGACCGCCAGCAATCAGGTGTTCAAGGTGACTGGATCTGTGTGGGGGCCTTTGCTGGTTCACACGGCGTACGCGGTGATGTGCGCCTCAAGTCCTTTACTGAAAATCCGAAAGCCATTTTTTCCTACAAAGAAATCCACGAGGGGGCTGATGGCCCCTTGGTGTCTTTCACTAAAGTTCGCCAAATCAAAGATGGCTTTGTGGTGCGCGTTGAAGGTGTGTCATCGGTTGATGAAGCACAACTACGCAAAAGCATACAGTTGTTCGTACAGCGCGACAGCCTAGCCGATGAAGCTGAAGACGAATTTTACCTTGTTGATCTGATTGGGCTCAAAGCTCTTGATGAGACAGGTACTGAAATTGGTTTTGTCCGGGCAGTAGAAAACTTCGGCGCAGAAGACTTGCTTGAGCTTGTACTTGACGAGCCCGTGAAGCAATTTGGCCGCCAAGTGTTTGTTCCGTTTCGGAAAACACTGGTGCCAGTCGTTGATATCAAGGCCGGTAGTGTGACGATTGCCTTTGCTGAATGGTTGAAAATCCATGTGAGTGAGCGCGATGCAGAAGGTGTTTCTGCGGAAGACTTAAACAGCGATAAAAGCGAGGGTAAATAATGTCCCCGCTCTTCACCGCGCAATTGCTGACAATCTTCCCTGAGATGTTTCCAGGTACACTTGGTCAATCCCTTGCTGGTAAAGGCTTGAAAGCGGGAAAGTGGGCGTTAAAAACACTGGACATTCGTGATTTTTCGAGCGATAAGCACCGCTCGGTGGACGATACCCCCGCGGGCGGTGGCCCGGGGATGGTAATGCGAGCTGATATTCTTGGTAAAGCGATTGATGCCGCCAAGGCAGATGCCAAGCCAGAATGGCCCCTTGTTTACATGAGCCCACGCGGGCGCCGCTTTGAGCAGGCTGACGCGGTACGGTGGCAAAATGCAGGGGGTGTGACGATACTTTGTGGTCGCTTCGAAGGCGTTGATGAACGCGTTCTTGAGGCTCATGATGTAGAGGAAATAAGCGTTGGTGACTTTGTGCTGTCTGGTGGTGAGCCTGCAGCGATGGTTATGTTAGACGCGGTGGTGCGGTTGCTGCCCGGTATTATGGGCGCGAATGCAACACTGGATGAAGAGAGTTTTGATAACGGGCTTCTCGAATATCCGCACTATACCAGACCGCAGGTTTGGGAAGGGCGCGAGATCCCGGCGGTGCTTACAAGTGGGCATCACAAAAAAGTCGCACAGTGGCGACGCACTAAAAGAGAAGAACTAACGCGTATACGCCGGCCAGATCTCTGGTCGTCCTATGTACGGGACAAATAATAAAAGGTGTAAATCAATGAATGTTATTCAGAAACTAGAGCAAGATCATATTGCCAAGCTTACAGAAGGCAGAGAAATCCCTGAGTTTGCTGCAGGTGATACGCTGCGCGTTGACGTTAAAATTCGTGAAGGTGACCGTGAGCGTCTTCAGGCATTTGAAGGCGTGTGTATTGCACGTGCTAACAAAGGCATCAGTTCAAACTTCACAGTACGTAAACTTTCATACGGTGAAGGCGTTGAACGCGTATTCCCACTTTACGGCCCAGTAGTAGAAGCGATTACTGTTATTCGCCGCGGTAAAGTACGTCGTGCGAAGCTTTATTATCTACGTGGCCGTACTGGTAAATCTGCTCGCATCGTTGAAAAAAGAGATTTTAACCGCAAGTAAGTCACGCAATAAAGTTTCAAAAACTGACATTAGTTTAAAATTTTATTGCTAACCATTGCGGTTGGTTCTATTAGAGCGGGGGCAAGCGAAAGTTTGCTCCCGTTTTTATTGGTGGACCATTCTAATCCCTGAGGCTTCATGGCAAATGCAGAGAAAAAACTGATAGATTTCAGCCACCGCCCTGCGTGTGCGGCTGACCTTCCTGCACTGAAAGAAATTATGGCTGCGTCGATCGCATTGTTGCAGCAAGATTTTCTTTCAGCCGACCAAATTGAAGCATCCCATGAAGTGATGGGCCTTGATACTCAGCTCGTTGAAGACGGCACCTACTATATGGTCTTCGAGGGTGAAACATTTGTCGGCTGTGGGGGCTGGTCTAGCCGAACTACTTTATTTGGTGCTGACCATTCGCGCGGCAGAGATGCCACCATGCTGGACCCGGGTAAAGATGCGGCAAGAATACGTGCAATGTATACGCACCCTGACCACGGGCGCAAAGGCGTTGGCCGGTATATAATGCAGCTATGCGAAAGCAAGGCTGCAGATGAAGGATTTAAAAGCTTTGAATTGATGGCAACACTGGCTGGTGTGCCACTTTATAAAGCGTGTAGCTATGAACCTGTAGAGCACAGAGACGTGACAGCTTCCTCGGGTGTTAAAGTACCGATGGTTAGAATGTACAAAGAGACGCGGCACGTTGCCTGAGTTGTTACCTGATTAGTTTGATAAAAGTCAGATGCCGAACCATGATCGGGCTTGACGAAACTGGAGCTAAATGATGACAAAAACAATGTATGATAAAATATGGGATCACCATGTTGTCGAAGACCGTGGCGACGGTTTTGCTCTGTTGTATATTGACCGGCATCTTGTGCATGAAGTAACCAGCCCGCAGGCGTTTGATGGCCTTCGTGCCGCTGGCCGTACAATCCATAGGCCTGACAGCATCATCGCTGTCGCTGACCATAATGTGCCAACAAAAGACCGGCATTTGCCAAACCCTGATCCTATGTCTACAGCACAGCTAGAAGCGCTTGAGGCAAACGTAAAAGAATTTGGCCTTGATTATATCCCGATGGATGATGAGAGACAGGGCATTGTGCATGTGGTGGGTCCAGAGCTAGGCTTTACCCAGCCGGGCGTGACACTTGTTTGCGGTGACAGCCATACATCCACGCACGGCGCTTTTGGTGCGCTTGCGTTTGGGATTGGTACGTCAGAAGTTGAGCATGTTATGGCAACCCAGACGCTTCAGCTGAAAAAATCAAAAAATATGCGCGTTAGTGTAACGGGTATTTTGCCAGTTGGCTGTACGGCCAAAGACGTGGCACTGGCTATCATTGGCTCTATCGGTACGGGTGGCGGCACCGCCCATGTGATCGAGTTTGCAGGGCCCGTGATTGAAGCGCTTTCAATGGAAGGCCGCATGACCCTGTGTAACATGTCGATTGAGGCTGGCGCGCGCGCGGGCCTTGTAGCACCAGATTCTAAAACTTTTGAATATGTTAAGGGCCGTCCCTACGCGCCAAAAGGCGGGCAGTGGGACGCGGCAGTTGCTTTCTGGGCATCGCTCAAATCTGATGATGGAGCTATGTTTGATAAAGAAATAGCCATTGACGGTAGCGATATCGCACCACAAGTAACATGGGGCACCAGCCCTGAAGATGTGGTGCCAATAACCGGCTTTGTCCCGCAGATTAAATCTTTTGCAGACAGGAATAAGCAAGAAGCTGTTGAGAAAGCTCTGGCGTACATGGGCCTTACCGAAGGGCAGGCCATGACAGACATCAAGGTTGACCGAGTGTTTATTGGTTCATGCACTAATAGCCGTATTGAAGACATTCGCGCAGTGGCCAAAGTTGTTGAAGGCCATAAAGTAGCTAGTAGCATCATCCAAGCCCTTGTGGTGCCGGGTTCGGGCCTTGTAAAATATCAAGCCGAGGAAGAAGGACTTGATAAAATCCTAACAGACGCAGGTTTTGAGTGGCGCGAACCGGGGTGCTCTATGTGTCTTGCCATGAACCCAGATAAAGCGGGCGCCGGTGAGCATGTTGCTTCAACTAGTAACCGCAACTTTGTGGGCAGGCAAGGGCCGGGTGCGCGCACGCATCTTGTTAGCCCCGCAATGGCAGCCGCTGCGGCAATCGCAGGCCATTTCGTCGATGTACGCGATTTGTAAGGGAGCAGGATCATGGAAAAATTTGTAAAAGTTAGCTCGAACGCAACACCGTTCCCTCAAGTGAATGTTGATACCGATATCATCATCCCGGCCAAGTATCTTAAGTCTATTAAGCGTACTGGTTTTGGTGAACACGCGTTTGAAACCATCCGTTTCAATGCAGACGGTAGCCGTATTGCAGATAATATCTTTGACGGTGAAAAATATAAAGGCGCCAAAATACTGGTGGCAGGTGATAATTTTGGCTGTGGTTCAAGCCGTGAGCATGCGCCTTGGGCCATTGCTGAGCTTGGTTTCCGCTGCATTATCGCACCTAGTTTTGCTGATATTTTTGCGGGCAACTGCGTGAAGAATAGCATCCTGACT
>JAESTR010000149.1 GCA_016763495.1 Kordiimonadaceae bacterium | reverse complement strand
CGTTTCCGGCGCGCACTCGACAATGAAAGTCGCCGTATCATCATCAAACTGATATACGTGCGCCCACACCCAGCCATGCTCAGTTTCTTCAAAGATAAAAGTGAAAGCGTCATCAAACTTTTGGTGGGTGCCAAGCCAAATAAAATGACACTGCCCCATTTGTGTGTCTGGCTGGAACACTGCCGCATGCTGGGCTCGTGCTTTGGAGTTCAAACCATCCGCAGCCACTATCAAGTCATAATCGCTCAGCCCATCAGTAGAGTTAATTTCAGTTTGATAGTTGATTTTAACACCAAGCTCTTCTGCTCGAGCTTGTAGGATATTCAACAACTTCATGCGACCAATACCGCAAAAGCCGTGGCCTGTTGAAACGGTACGAACCCCGTTATGCACCACTGCTATATCGTCCCAATAGGCAAAGTTTTTTTCTATTTCATCACGACTAGGGGCATCATTTTCAGCCAACGCTTGCAGCGTTTCTGCAGAGAACACAACGCCCCAACCAAAAGTGTCATCAGGCCGGTTGCGCTCAAAAACGGTAATATCATGGCTAGCCTCGCGTAATTTCATGCTAATCGCAAAATACAGACCTGCTGCACCACCACCTAAGCACGCAATACGCATAATTTTCCCTCTCAATAGCAAATACATTAACCAACTTCTGATAAATCATGGAAGGAAACGCCATATATTTCAAGCATAAAATATTTAAGCTTGAAATATATGGCGTTTTAGGGAAATCTAAGCTATACAGCGGCTATTGCATGTTGTCACAGAACCCAGAATCGGGTAATCGGCCCAGCGCACTCAGGTAAACAACCCAGCTCTATTTCTGATAATCAACAGAGCCTGCTATAGAGATATTTTAGAAACTAACGAGATATACAATATGGCCAAGGACGCCTTATGAGTACTGATTGGGATGATGCATACGAAAACGCCGCCTATATTTCTGGGGCTGACCAGCTACTGAAAAAAATGGTCAAAGACGCTGCAGCCTATAGAAAGGTTGCCAACGGTAATTTGGACATATGGTACGGCCTTGGTGAACGCGAAAAATACGACCTGTTTTTACCGGTGGCGGAACCAAAGGGGTTAGTTGTATTCATTCACGGTGGTTACTGGCTTGATTTTGACAAATCAACATGGTCACATTTAGCAGCTGGTTGCGTGAAAAATGGTTGGGCCGTTTGCGTGCCATCTTATGACTTATGCCCGGATGTGCATATTTCGGATATTACCCGACAGGTTGGTGCTGCCATTATGTCTGCATCTGCCATTGTAGCCGGGCCCATCAATATATCAGGCCACTCGGCTGGCGGGCATTTAGCCGCTAGGATGGGCTGCAAGAGCACGCCCCTATCTAATGCCGCAGCGCTGCGAGTGAAAAATATTATTGGTATTAGTGGCCTTTATGACCTTGGACCCCTCAGGCGTACAAAAATGAATGATGTTTTAAAACTATCAAATGCCGAAGTAAAAACCGAAAGCCCTGTACTTTTAGAGCCCCTCGCCCATATCAGTTTTACCAGTTGGGTCGGTAGCATTGAACGGCCTGAATTCATAAGACAGAGTAAAAAAATGGCCAAAGCATGGGTGTCAGTCACTCGGTCAACTGATTATGTAGAAGCGCAACTCAAACATCATTTTAATGTCTTCAGCGGCCTATCCGATGCGGATTCAGATTTGGTACAAAAGCTACTCGCCTAGCGGGCTTTAGCCCACATCATCTTTATAGCCAGAATCCTTGGTGAAAGCATTAAAGCAAATGATGGTTTTTGTGTCTGCTATGCCTTTAACGCGTTGCACTTTGTCATTCACAAACCGGCCAATGTCATCTGAGGCGCTCACAGTAAACTGGGCGATCAAATCAAATTCCCCTGATGTTGAATAGACCGTTGGTGCTTCTTCAATATCGTCCACGAGACTTGAGGCAACGTCATAAACTTTTCCAAGTTCACATTTAATCTGCACATAGAAGGTTCTCATGGCTTGGCTCTTTCAGGGTGTTAAAGTCAGCCTTATGTACAAACACTCTGACAGCTATTGCAACAGGCCTTTCATATAAATCCCAAATTCGTTTCCAATGAAGGCATTTGGAAAGCGCAGGCATTCCCCCTCATCAAATTTTCGCGCCAGATTTAAAAAATCGCGATTTTTCACTAGAAACCAGCGCCTAAACAGTAATTTAGGCGCATTCCTTAAGGTATACTCCCAAAGGGTAGATATTATGGCTTCAGTTCAGCCAAATTTCGATTCAGCCAAGTTTCAGCTCAAATAGACAAACATAAGGTTAGTAAAAATCCAAGGGAGGGCATTTTGCTCAATAAAATCCAAAAAATTTCACGGCACGTTAAACACAATACATCAAAAATCACTGCTTCGGTGGGATTGACTATATTTCTAGCTGTACCACTTGTGAGTACACCGGCTGCCGCATCGTATGAGGTGAACCAAGCCGCCATTGATGCACTTGTTAGCAAAAGCATGGAAGAAAAGCGCATCCCCGGCGTTGCTATCAGCGTGATGCATAAAGGGAAAATGATCTTTGCCAAAGGCTATGGCTATGCCAACCTTGAGCATAAAGTGAAAATTATGCCCAAGACGCTGTTTCAGTCAGCCTCAGTTGGGAAAATGTTCACATCTTCTTTGATTTTGTTACTGGAACAGGACGGCAAACTTTCCCTTGATGACAAAATCCTGAAACACTTCCCTAATGGCCCAAAAACATGGGAAAACATCACCATTCGTAACCTTATGATGCACCGCTCCGGCATCCCTGATTTTGCCGAAGACTTCTTTGGTGAGGCTGGCCTTCGGAAAGATTTTAACCACGATGAATTGATGTCTCACATCTATACAATGCCTCTTATCTTCGCCCCTAACACGCAATTTAGCTATAGCAATGCGGCCTATGCAATGCTTGGAATTCTAGTAGAAAAACTCACAGGCAAGCCTTATGGTGATATGCTGAATACGCGTGTATTTGGTCCCGCAGGCATGAAAAACAGCCAAGTGAATGACATTCACCAAATCATCCCTCACCGCTCACAAGGCTACATCATCCGCGATGAAAAACTGCTGCGGGATTATTATGTTTCACCAACACTAAGCCAAACAGCCGATGGTAGTTTACTGTTCAATGTTTTGGACATGGCAGCGTGGGATAATGCGCTATTTTACGCCAACAGCGTTCTACCGGCTAAAACAGCCAGTGAGATGTGGAAACGCCGCCCTTTCAGTGACGCCACAGCGCAAAAATCTGGCTATGGTTATGGCTGGGGTATTAGCGAAGTTCGCGGCCATAAAGTTTATTCGCATTCCGGCGGCTGGCAGGGTTTCAGTACGTACTATATTCACATCCCGGCAAAGGACCTGTCTGTTGTGGTGTTAGCTAATTTGGAAGGCGCCAATAGCGGTACAATTTCCAAGAAAATCCTTGGCACGCTCGACAGCGCACTCGCATCTTATCTCCCTATTAAAGACAGCAAACCAGAGCTAACTTCAGCGCATCAGAAAGCAGTAACCGCTTATTTGGCAGGTGATGCGCTTGGCAAAGCCTTTAGCAAAAAAGCAGCGAAAGCCCTAAACGGTATCAACCAGAAACGGGCCATCACCGACTTTAAACCTGCCGTAAGCCAAGAAAAGTTTGAGCTTGTTGCAGTGAATAGCAAAAACAGCAGTCGCAGCTACAAAGCTGGTCGGGTCATTGCGCATATCAGCACTGACAAAAATGGTCTAATTGACAGCTTGGAATTGCAAGGCCGTTATTGATCGGCAAACCATTAACTCCAATCTTGGGGCGGAGCCAATTGGCTTCGCCTTTTCGTAAGCCCCCGCCCATCTGATGCCATACCGGCTTAAATCGCGAAACGGAAAAGCATATAAATCCGGGTAAATTCAGAAAAATTTAACAGATTGAGCAGAATAAAGAACAATTACCCGCGCGGCCTTTAGGCTATATTTGCCTTAATAAGCAAACGACAGGGAGGTTATTTTGCTCACTTTTTCTCACCTAAAGTCCTCATTTACCGCAGTATCAACCCGAATGTGCATCATTACCCTAGGGGCAGCTTTGTTCTGCGTACCCTATGCAGCTAGCACGGCCCAAGCGGCCCAGCCATCAGAAGCTGAGATTGACGCAGTTTTTGAACGGATAATGAAAGAAAACCATGTGCCGGGCGCTGCCATCAGCATTATGCACAAAGATAAAATGATCTTTGCCAAAGGCTATGGCTATTCAAACCTTGAGCATAGAGTGACTACCAAACCAGAAGTGATTTTTCAATCAGCTTCCGTTGGTAAAATGTTTACATCCGCTGCCATTTTACTGCTCGAAAAAGACGGCAAGCTTTCTCTTCAGGATAATATCCTCAAGCATTTGCCTTCTGGCCCTAAAACATGGGCTGATATTACTCCTCAGCAAATGATGATGCACCGATCAGGCATGCCTGATTATGAGGGTGATATCCCAGAAGAGGAAGAAGACCTTGCCTTGCGGGCGGAGTTTTCTGACGATGATTTCATCGCAGCTTTGCAGACCAAACCTTTAGAATTCACACCGGGCACACAATATAGCTACAGCAACACTGCCTATATCCTGCTGGGTGCCGTCATAAGAAAAGTGTCAGGCCAATTTTATGGTGACTTTTTGCAAGACCGTGTTTTTGGTCCTATCGGCATGAAAACCGCTCAGGTGAATGATATTGACCAAATCATCCCGAACCGCTCCCAAGGCTATCGCCCAAAGGGGGACGGTCTTATACGGGACGAATTTGTGTCTCACAGCCTAAGCCGTACCGCAGATGGTAGCTTGTTGTTCAGCGTGCTCGATATGGCTGAGTGGAATAAAGAGCTATTCTACGACAATAAAATCCTGTCCCGCGAAACTGTGCAAGAGATATTAAAACGCCGCCCCTACAGCGACGGCACTTCACAGCCTTCTGGTTATGGTTACGGCTGGGCGCTAACCAATGTTCGCGGCCATGAAATCGTTAAGCACTCTGGCGCTTGGCAGGGCTTCAGCACTTACTATTTACGGGCTCCTGAAAAAGACCTTTCCGTCGTCGTATTATTGAATTTGGCTGGCGGCGATGCCGGGCGTTTCTCAAAAACTATATTGGGCCTTTTTGACAGCAACTATACCTCTTATGCGGCTGTTGACGATAACCTGTATGGCCTAACCAAAAAACACCAAGCGCTGGTTGCCGCCTATCTTTCTGGTAACAGACTCGGCAATGGCTACACCAAGACTGCCGCGTCACGCCTTGGCGGCAAGACCCAGCAACGCGCCATCACTGATAGCGCTGAAGCCGGCGACACTGAGAAGTTCGTCCTTGTGCATGTGAATGAAGACCTGAACCTGCGGACCTATAAGTCAAATTATCTGCTCATCGATGTGGATATGAACGCAAACGGCTTAGTTGAGAACCTGCGTTTCGACGAAGTCTATTAAACTCTGCATTAGTGGTGGGGCCCCTGAGCTTCGCCACTAATAAATAGCATTCTCCTCTGCCGGTTATGGAAGTGCCCGCAATCTACCCACTCTACATATAACATAGGGCCAAGCCTATATCGGCAGAGGGCGCATACCTCACGTGCTCAACCGACAGCCTGAAAAAGGCCTCATAAACCCTATCGTCGCTATATTCGGCCGCGCGAGACCGGCACAAATATGCTTACCAGCAATGAAGAGGCCATCTTATGGCCCATCATTCCTTGTCACACCTCCATCCTGATTATTGCACCAACAGGAAGCATTCTTATATGTGGGATAACCTTCTTCATTTAGAGATATAGCTTAACCTTCTCCACCATAACAACGGTATTTTTTCCTTCCCAACATAGACTTACGTTTAGAAAGTCATTCGAATGCATAGCCTTTACCGTTAGGTGTGCTAAGGTGCGTTAGATCATAATTATATGATAGCATTCTAATGCGTGGGTGTTCTTTAGGGTGACGGCCCGGTAAATACAGAAGGTATATTTCGTGGGTAAATTTAGTATTGTCAGCCTTTTTGTTGGCCTTGCGTTAACAGCGGCGCCAAACGCTATCGCAGAAGAATATGAATATGGAATTATCAGATCGCCGCGCACATTAACCGCGGAGCAATCCCGTGTGGCCGAAGCCAATTACCAGCGATATTGCTCCTTGTGCCACGGTGCTGACAGGCAAGGCTATGTGAATGATCATGCACCTTCCTTGAGGAGCAAAAGCTTGTTCCGGTCTGGCGTACCGCACGAGGTGTTACGCCCGATACAGTATGGCCGTGATGGCACTGCCATGGGCGGCTATTTAGATGAAGTTGGCGGTCCGCTCACGCTCGACGAGACTTGGAACCTGACATATTGGCTTTTCTGGCAGGCAGATGTAGACCGTGTGCGCATCACCAAGGAATTGGTGAAAGGCGATGCTGTTCGCGGCGCAGAGCTTTACAAAAGAACTGCACAGAATGCCACGGGATGAATGGGGAAGGCGTGAACGCACCCGCTCTTGGTAACCCATCAGCACTTTCCCATAACTCAGACGAATTTATCCGTTACGCGATCCGCGAGGGCCGAGACGATACGCCGATGCTCCCGTGGAAGAACAAGCTCTCGTCAGTAGACATTGATAATCTCACTGCTTTCCTCAGGAGCAGGGCCAGTGGCTGGAAGCAGTCCAGGGTGGTGTTGAAGGACGTGCCTACACCCGATCAATATGTGATCAACAAAGGCGGCGTTGATCCGGATTTTGAGTTGCAAGATGGCCGTTATGTATCTGCGCAGGATCTCCTGCAGGCGCTACAGGAAAAGAAGCGCATGGTTTTGTTGGATACACGCGTAACATCTGTGTGGCAGCGAGTGCATATCGAAGGTGCGGTGCCGATACCTTATTACAGCGACTTTGATGCGATTGTGGGCGATCTGCCGAAGGACGTCCAGATTATTGCCTATTGTTCCTGCCCGCGCGCTGCTGCTGATGATGTTGTTCGGAACCTACGAAAACGCGGTTTCACGCGCACGGCAACTTTGTATGAAGGTATTTTCGGCTGGATGAACATGGGGTATCCGGTAATCAACGGCAAGTCAGAATAGCGGCTCTTCGGGAGCCGCCCGCGTATAGCGACAAATGGAAGGTAACATTGGCTGCCTAGATGATTGTCGATATCTCCGCTAACAGACGAAATGCAGACGGTCAAATATAGAGAGAAATGTGTCGGCAATTGTAAGATTGCGCACAAAGTTTCTTACCAACTGTGAAATTTTATACTTCAGTCGTCTGCTATACCCCTACCAAAGCCACATAAAACTTACAGAGAAGGCCGTAATCGCCTCATAAAAATATTTTTCATGCTTCGGTTCTGTCAATGACAATGCCAGTCCAGCTAGATGTTTCAAACGCACACTAAGGAAAAAGGCTATGAGCTTTTGTGCCTCATGGCCATAACTGGAGCAATTAGCAGCCTCTGCTTGATGATGTCCTGAATTATTTCTTCAAACGGTAAAAACAAATAGCCTTCAAAGTGTTACTAACTTAACAGGCTCCACCACCTTCCTGCCCCCGACAGAAGCACCTTGACTCTGCCTTTTAAAAATGAGAACAAATAGGGAACAAATTACATATTGAGTCTCGACATGAAGGAACGGCCGTGCAGCAACTGGCCTATAATGATAATGGGCTAACCAACAGCATAAATGCCCCTGCGACCACCAGTGAACACGCTGGAAAATCCAGCACGCATGAGAAATTGCATGTTTTAAAGCAAGCTATTCAGAAAATTGAGCGTTCCGCCATTACTGAACTGGATGAACCAGAGGCAGCACAGCAAAACCTAGCACATCATACAGGCCCGAGCCTGCCCGCAGGCCATAGCCATGAAATATGGGCAGCGCGCCCTGCTGATTATACCGCAGCCATGAGCTTCATTCTCGGGGTTCTACCGCACACAGAAAAACCCCTTCTCTGGGTGACCAGCAACAGCATGATCCGCGAATACGGCATGCTGTATGGCCCCGGCTTGCTCGCTCACGGCATAGACCCGAGGAAAATCACCATCGTGCGCTGCACCCGTGAAAAAGATGCCTTATGGACAATGGAAGAAGGCTT
>JAESTR010000148.1 GCA_016763495.1 Kordiimonadaceae bacterium | reverse complement strand
TACGCAGAACCTACACACTTTCAAGCGCGCCTAAAATGGGCGGTGCGTTACGCCTGACTATCAAGGCGAATAAAGATGGGTATGTATCCCGGTATGTGGCTGAGGGCCTAAAAGTTGGTGACACAGTGCATGCGCACGCGCCAGCAGGGGATTTTACTCTGCAGAGCAAAAGCGAGCAGTCCTCAGTATTTATATCTGCGGGCATTGGCATCACGCCCATGATCGCAATGGCGGAAAGTTTACTTGATGCTGATAGTACAGCACTTATTCGCTTTTTGCATGCATCTACGCAGCCCGCAGGCACAGCGTTTCTGGCTGATTTTCGGCGCTGGAACCAGCAATATAGCAATTTTGATTTAGCAGTGGCCTTTAGTGGTTTGCAAGATTCCGATAAGCCATTCCCCGGAGCATTATTCCCCGGGGCATTCAATGGCCGTATGACTGCCGACTGGTTGTCCGCACAAAAACTCCCGCTGGATGGCGCTTTCTACTTGTGCGGCCCGCAACGCTTCATGCAGATGGTCTATGATTGTTTGCTAGAAAATGGTGTGGCTGATGAACAAATTCATTTTGAAGCCTTTGGTCCTTCCAGCCTACAACGCGCCAACCCCAGACCTAAAAAAACCTATGCGCCTGTTGAAGTACAGTTCACTGCCTCGGACGAGACATTAATGTGGAATGCTACTGATAAGTCCCTGCTTGAAGTCGCTGAGGATAACGGCATTGAAGCGCCTTTTTCTTGCCGCACAGGCAGCTGTGGCAGCTGCGCGGTTAAGCTGCTCACAGGCAAAGTTACTTACGAGAAAATACCAGCTTTCCCTGCCGCCAAAGATGAAGTGTTAGTTTGCTGTGCTGTTCCAGTAACGGACAATGCAGACGAACCGCTGGCGATTGAACTTTAAACCGTAAAATTGAAATAAGACTGAGAGAACATTATGTTTTCAGCTGTGAAATCATTAACGACAAGCAAAGCGCCGGCCCGACCGGCAAGTAGCTATATTTTTTGGTCTTGGCTAGGCGCAACTGTCAGTATCGCGCTCGTGGCCTTTGTGGCTGATGCGTCAGGCTACCCGCTGTTGATGGCACCGCTTGGTGCAAGTGCGGTCCTTGCCTTCGCTGTACCAGATAGCCCGCTGGCGCAGCCGCGCAATATCATTGGCGGGCACCTGCTCACGACCTTTGTTGGTTTGGTGTTTTTAAGTCTGTTTGGCCCAAGTTGGTGGGTGGCTGGCTTGTCAGTCGCTACATCAATTGCAGGCATGCAATATAGCCGTACGGTGCACCCTCCGGCAGGCGCAAACCCGCTCGTGGTGTTGGCGGTCGGGGCAAGTTGGGACTATTTGCTATTCCCCGTGTTAATTTCAGCTGTATTACTGACGCTGTGCGCTTATGTGTTCATAATGCAGCGCCAAAACGGCAGTACCCCACATACTGGCTTTAACGCAGCATGGACGCTGTGAAGGGCTCAGAAATCAAACGCGTATAAAGGGCCCAGCGGGCCTTATGGTCAGAACCCGCGTGTTTATCCAGATAGGCTTTGGTCAGATCACTGCCTAATGTGTAATTGATGACATAGCCGCGATATTTCTCAATGAACACCGCGCTTTGCTCAGCTCGTTTTCTGGACACAAGGTTATAGCGCTTTATCCAATTAACCAGCTCTTCTCTGGTTATTTCCCCGTCCAGATACCGGCGAGCACCTTCAATGCGGGCATAGCGCAGACCGCCTAGTGCGTTTAATGTAGTTATATAGGCACGGGCTTTGGTGGGGTCGAGATTGGCAAGTGGATACAGGACCTCTATTTCAAACGCTTGTTGCTCCTTGCCCGGGAAAGCCATATGGCGGGCGTAACTGGCCGTGCCTTCTGCCAGAAAGCTTTGCGGGCTATAGAGCGGATAAACCGAATACTCTTCCCATCCGCGCTCATTGACCAATTTTTGCTCAAGTAGGCTGTTAAACACATGATGGCCCGGATAGCCTTCATGGCAGCCAAGGTTGACGGCGGATTCGATGGCGCTTGGCAGGTCTGTATTCACTTGGATTAGGCTGTTTGCCTTACCTTGAAACCAATTATAGCCGGACCACGCTTTGTCCTTAACAAATTCCTTGGTGAAGCTTTCGCCTTTGGGCAAGCTGATATGCTCTTTAGTGCGAGCGCGACATTCGGAAATAGCCACTTCAAATACGCTTGCAAGTTTTTCTGTGGGGATTTTGAAACCCGCTTTAAAGGCAACCATGCGTTCCTGTAGGTTACCGTCGCCTTTAACTAACTTGTCGAGTTTTTTGTAAGTGGCTTCAAGCTCCTTCACTGAAACGCTGGGTGCTACAGCATCGAATAGCAAGCGTGTTTCTTCATCGAATGTGAAGCGTTCTCCTTGTAGCATGCGGATGCGGGTTTCAGCTGCGATCAGCTGTTTTTCAAACATGGCCATGCGCTGATTTCGCATGGGGTCAGTATCTCCCGTTGTTTGGTAAGCACGGACGAAAGCCAGTAGGTCGCTAGCTTCTGAACGTAAGGCATCAAGGCTTTTTGCATCTGTTTTTGCGTCCGCAGCATAGCGCGCTGGGCCATAATAGGCGTCAATATAGCCTGCTTCGTGTTCGCCTATGCCGAGGATGAGCTTAATATAGCGCGTGGCAATTTCTTTTATGGGCGGAAGTTGGTGAGTGGTTCCAATAGATGTGTCAGGAGCACTACCTGCAAAAGCAGGACTGGCGAAAGAAACAACAGTGAAATGTAGGGCTGCTATACAGCTTATGGCGATTTTTAAAAATACCTGCCTAACAGTTGAAACTGGACGATCCAGCATACTCTCTTCTCCCACAGCCTAAAGTTTGCCAAAAAACACCCGAGGAATTTTTAGCCTGTTTCTAGGCATTCATCTAACTTTTTATTTTGGAAACATCTGTGGAAACAGAACCTTTTAGAGGGGAGAAAATGTAATATTGATCCTGACAATTTAGGCAAAAACACTCAGAAGCAGGGCCTTATGCTGTAAAAGTCTATTTAGTAATGAGAAATACATCAGGACAGATGGTAAAAAAGTTGTTTTTTCATGACGATCTTTCTTGCTCTCATAGTTATCTGGTGCAATAAATTATGCACAGGTTTGATAGGGGATCTGTTTTGTAAGTTGGTTGTGAAGCAATGAACGATACAAGCGATATAGCGGGCGAAGATACACCACCTGAAATAGGTGGCTCGGACAACTTTACTTCAGACGCTGCCGCAGTAGACCGTGAGCGGCGCCTGCACCTTAAAGCTTTTGACTATTGGCATGGCTTAAAAGGTGAGCTTACGTACCCTTTATTTACGGATTTACGGGCAGAGGATTTAGCACCTTTTAAAAGCAATAGCTTGTTGCTTGAGTTTAATAAAAAGGGGGCTGTTGTCCGCTTCATAGGCGAGCGTGTCAGCATGCTCGTGGAAGCACCTATTGCTGTTGGCAATTACTTAAAGGACTTCCCTGAATCGGCCTTTGCTCGTGCTTTATTGCAGCAATTTGAAGATGAAGCAGGCCGTGCCAAGGCCGCAGAGTTTGAATTTGTTGAAGAATATATTGATTGCCGCGGCATTATGCTGCCTTTCTCAAACGATGGTATCTCACCACATTTTGTGATGGTAATCTCGAACTTCCGACAGAACGAAAGCCACCAGACTGATCTTGACCATAATCTGGATGATCTGGTGAGTGCTGGTAAAAGAGCAGCAAAAGGCGTTACGCGCGTTGATAATGGTAGCCGAAAAAACCTATATGCTGCGCTGGCGAGCGCACTTGCGATTTATGAAGGCGCTGTTTCAAGCCCGAGTGCATACGGTCAATTGCTTTCAGATGAAGGCTTGAAAGCACAGACGCGCGCTCCGTTTACGCCTGCGCTTAAAATCGTTTTTGGTGCCAAGCACGATAAAACGAGGCTTACAGAATATGCTGCTGCTCTTTCATTTGCTGTACGGCAAAATATTAGCAGTGAGATGCTCGCGGATTTTATTAAAAACACACCAGGCGGTATAAAAGGGTGTGTGCAGCAAGAACGAGGGCTTAAGCGCCACAATAGCGGTACACCGGAAAATAGCAGGTTCCAAGATGCTATCAATAAATTGATGGTTATTCCCGGTGTTCCGCTGAAAACCATTGAAATAAATGATGAATTTAGTTTGATTTTAGCACGTAAGAAAGACACTGGCGGCATAGAATTATTAGGGGAAGCCGACGTTGGCCAAACCGCGCTGGATGCCGCGATACGCAATATGGCGTACTCCAAAAAGACCTGAAATAATAAACCAAAAAATAATAATGTGAAGACGGTTACAAAGGACAAAAAAGTGACCACGGACAAAAATTTTGAAGATACTATGGCCGCTATCGGCGGTCTCGCAGCTAAAAAACTTAAAGGGAAAGCCCTTGAAGGATTCAAGGACTTTCAGCGGCAGTTCTTCGCTATGTGCCCTGATGACTTTCTAGGCAGGGACTCGGCAGATTTATTTGCTATTGCAAACGGGTTTTATGATGTTGCGTCAGTACGACAGGTTAAAAAACCAATCGTAAACATTATGAATCCTCGTGCAGAAACAGAAGGTTGGTATACGCGAAACACTGTACTGCAAATCGTTAATGATGATATGCCGTTTTTGGTGGATTCCATTACTTGTTGCTTAGCTGTTGCTCAACATTATCGTATTCGAATGATGCATCACCCCATTTTGGAGGTGTACCGGGATGAAGCTGGTAACCGCTGTGAGGCAGATGTAGCAGGCGCCAAAATGTTCCGCGAATCATACATGTTCATCGAAATTGATGCGCAGTCTGACAAAGAAGCGCTTGCCGAAATTGAGCATTCCATTGATTCGACATTAGCTGACGTGGGTGCAGCGGTGGCAGATTGGCGCGCGATGCTGGCCAAAATTGATGAAACAGTTGCATCTCTTACGGTTAATCCGCCCCCGATTGAAGACGAAGAAGTTGAAGAAACTATTCGTTTGTTGCGTTGGCTTGGCGCAGATCACTTTACATTTCTTGGTTTCCGCGAATATTGCATCCAAAATGAAAATGATGAACTAACATATTCCCTGCGGGAAGGGTCTAGTTTGGGCATTTTACGCGACCCTAACCGCAATGTGCTGCGCGACCCGTCTGGCTTGACGCCGATGTCAGCAGAAATACGGCATTTCCTGCGCCAACCTGACCCGGTGATTATCACAAAAGCCAATGTGAAATCTACAATCCACCGGTATGCACACCTAGATTATATCGGCGTTAAAATATTTGATACCGAGGGCAATGTTGTGGGCGAACGTCGGTTTGTTGGCTTGTTCACATCGCTCTCCTATAGCCAATTTGTTAATGATGTGCCGCGCCTTCGTAACAAAGTGGCGCGCATTAAAGCCAAGTCGCATTTCCCTGAGAAAAGCTATGCAGGAAAAGTGCTCTCGCATATTTTAGAGACTTTTCCTCGGGACGAATTGTTCCAAGTTGATGAAGACTGGATGTTTGAAACAGCGATGGGTGTGTTGCAATTGCAAGAACGGCCTCGCCCGCATGCTTTTGTGCGCCCTGATCAGTTTGAACGCTTCGTGTCAGCGCTTGTATATGTGCCGCGTGACAATTACCATTCTGGGCTTCGAGCCGCGATTTCTGAAATACTGTGTGACGCATACAATGGCGAAGTGTCTGTTTATTACGCGTCGCTTAGTGAAGAATCGTTGGCGCGCTGGCATTTTATTATCCGTACAAAACCGGGTAACGTGCCACAGGTAGATATCCCAAGCATCAATGTGAAAATCGCGGAAGCGGCACAGGGTTGGTCTGACAGGCTTCATGCTGAGTTGGTTGACCGGCATGGTGATGAAAAAGGCAACCGCCTGAACTATTTATATCGGGTGCGGTTCACAGCATCTTATAAAGAAGCTTTCACACCGCCACAGGCTGCATATGATGTTGCCAAGCTAGAACGGTTGCTGGATGAGCGAGATTTACAGGTGGATTTTTATAATCACTTGGCAGACGGCGAAAATTGCTTCCGGCTCAAGATTTATCACCTGAATCACTTGATACCCTTATCAAGTTGCATGCCTATATTAGAAAATATGGGCTTTCGTGTATTGTCAGAGCATTCCTATGAAATTAAAGGTGATAGCACCAGTTTCATTCATGACTTTGTGATTGAACGTATGGAAGGTTGCTCCTTGCCACGTGAGCAATTGAAACCGTTTGTGGAAGAATTATTCATTCAAGTATGGGCTGGCGTTAGTGAAGATGACGGCTTTAACGAGTTGGTTCTAACATCCGGCATGGGCTGGCGCGATATTACTATTGTGCGGGCTTACGGTAAATATCTGCGGCAGTTGGGCATGGGCTTTACGCCAGAATATATTGCTGACGGCATGGTGAAAAGTGCTGACCTTTCTGCGCAGTTGATTGCGCTCTTTAAAGCCCGCTTCGACCCGAGTTTGAAAAAGAAAGACAGCACCGACCTTGCCAAAAGCATAGCTGATGATTTATGCGCGCAGCTCGAGAATGTTAGCAGCCTTGACCATGACCGTATATTGCGGGCCTACCAGAATGTGATCGAGAAAACCCAGCGTACAAATGCTTACCAGCCCGGTGTGATGGAAGGCAAACACGAGAAGGCGCTTGCGTTTAAAATTCGCTCATCTGAAGTGGATGAAGCACCACTGCCGCGTCCTTATGCAGAAATATGGGTATATTCGCCCCGCGTTGAAGGCGTGCACTTGCGGGGTGGCCCCATTGCCCGCGGTGGCCTCAGGTGGTCAGACAGGCAAGAGGATTTCAGGACCGAAGTGCTTGGTCTTGTGAAAGCCCAGCAGGTGAAGAACGCAGTGATTGTACCACAAGGTGCTAAGGGCGGTTTCTTCCCGAAAAAGCTACCACCCATGAGCGACCGGGCGGCGTTTATGGAGGAAGGCGTTGCGTCTTACCGTAGTTTCATCTCAAGCCTGCTGTCTCTGACAGATAACTTGAATGAAGGTGATATAGTACAGCCAAAAGATATGGTCATTCAAGATGGGGATGATCCGTATTTGGTGGTTGCCGCAGATAAAGGCACGGCTACATTCTCTGATATAGCTAACGGTATATCTGAAGGGCAGAGCTTCTGGCTTGATGATGCGTTTGCCTCTGGTGGCTCGCAAGGCTATGACCATAAAAAAATGGGTATCACAGCCAAAGGCGCGTGGGTTGGTGTGCAGCGTCATTTCCGCGAAATGGGTGTTGATACTCAGACGGATGAATTTACAGTTGTTGGTGTAGGCGACATGTCAGGCGATGTGTTTGGTAATGGCATGCTGCTCAGTAAAACCATTCGTCTAAAAGCGGCCTTCAACCATATGCATATCTTCATTGATCCAAATCCAGGTGACACAAAAGCTGCTTGGAAAGAGCGTAAACGCATGTTTGATATGCCGCGGTCTTCTTGGACAGATTTTGACGCCAAACTGATTTCTAAGGGGGGCGGTATCTTCTCGAGGGCAGATAAATCTATTCGCTTGAGCAAAGAGATCAAAGAATGGTTAGGTGTTGACGCTGATGCCATGACACCAACTGAGTTGATCCATGTGATCCTGAAAGCTGAAGCTGACCTATTGTGGTTTGGCGGTATCGGTACGTATGTGCGTGCCACCACTGAAACCGATGCTGACGCGGGTGATCGCGCCAATGACACGTTGCGTGTTACGGGTGAGCAGTTGAAGTTTAAAGTAGTTGGCGAAGGCGGTAATTTGGGCATGACACAAAGATCGCGCATTGAATATGCGCGTGAAGGGGGCCGCTTAAACACTGACTTTATTGATAACTCTGCCGGTGTGGATTGCTCAGACAAAGAAGTGAATATCAAAATTCTACTTCGCGAAGCTGTTAGCAAAGGTAAGCTGAACAGAGACGAGCGCAATATCCTTCTCGAATCGATGACAGAAGAAGTATCTGAGATTGTTCTTTCAGATAACTATTTGCAAACACAGGCGATTTCGCTGGCAGAAGCACAAGCAGTGTCTGCGCGGCAGTATCACCTTGGCCTTGTGCGCGCCCTAGAGCGTGATGGCGGGCTGAACCGTGAGATTGAGTATCTCCCATCAGATGAAGGTTTTGCTGAGCTTGCTGCAAATGAAAGCGGTCTAACCCGGCCTGAGATTTCAACCTTGATGGCCTACGCTAAAATGTCCTTGTTTGATATTTTGGTGAAAGGGGAATTGATTAATTCTCCTGTTTTGCAGGCAGAACTTGAGTGGGGCTTCCCAACAGCGCTGCGTGATACATACAGTGACGAGATCGCAGACCACAGGCTGCGCCGCGAGATTATCGCGACAGTGCTTGCGAACGAAGTTGTCAACTGGGCTGGCCTAACATTTGTATATCAAGTGAAGGAAGAAACAGGCCTTGGCGTGGAAGACATTGTTGCGGCCTTCCTTGTAGTACGCGGCGTGTTTGGGTTGCAAACCCAGTGGGATGCTATCAATGCGCTTGACCTGAAAGTGGCGGCATCAACCCAGTATGACATGCACCAGAGTGTTTCAGATTCGATGAAAACACAGGTGATGTGGATTTTGCGGAACATACCGCGCCCTTACGATGTCCATGAAATGATTGAGCGATTCCAAGTGCCAGTTAACAAACTGTTTGGAATTCAGCATGATATCTTGAGTGTGCCAGCGCAGGAAGCTTTCTCCAACCGGAAAGATGTGCTTGAGGCATCAAAAGTAGGCGCTGACTTAGCAACATTTGTAGCTGCCTTTGAGGTATTGAGTTCTTCGCTTGATATTATCACCGTAAGTGAAGAAAGCGGTAAGAATGTTACGTACTGTGCAACAGTGTATTTCTCTCTTGGTGATAGGCTAGGCTTTGACTGGTTGCGCCAACGGGCTGAGCGTATTCCGCCAGATGATCACTGGGATGTGCTGGCTATTCGTTCCATCCTTGAGGATTTGGCCGACCAACAGCGCGACCATATGCTGCGTGTTTGTACAAAAGCGGGTAGTAAATCAGCTCGTAAGGCAACAGAAACTTGGGCAAAAGCACAGGCGACCCGTGTTATCCGGGCGGAGCGTATGATCGATGACCTTGCAAGCTCTGGTGCCTCAACCGTCGCGAAAATGAGTTTTGCCGCACGGCACTTGGGTTCAATCCTGCGCTAGGTTTTAGCCTATAACAAACAGAAAAAGGGGCGACATTTGCAAGTGTCGCCCCTTTTGGTTGGGGAGGGAAAGTTTTAGCGGTTGATATGGTTAGGTGCCTGTTAAG
>JAESTR010000147.1 GCA_016763495.1 Kordiimonadaceae bacterium | reverse complement strand
TGGTGTACCTACAGTGGCTGGTTCACTTCAAGAAGCACTGGCTGCTCTTGATGCAGACCGTGAATTCCTTTTGCAAGGGACGTGTTCTCTAATGATCAAATCGACGCATACATCACTCTTAAGTCTGAAGATGTTAATCGTTTGAACTTAACACCGCACCCTGTAGAGTTTGACATGTATTACAGTTCATAACTGAACTAAAATACAATCTTTAGTATTTAAAAGGGGGCCCATTCGGCCCCCTTCTTTAATAGATGTTAACTATTTTATCGGATTGTAAAATTCAGCTATTTACTTTCTTTCAAAAATTTAATTATAAGCTTTCAATGTTGGGGCAAGATACTAGGTGATTAAACGAATTAACACTGGCTGCGAGCGTCCTAAATGAATATTGAGTATACTAAAGAACAAGCAGCTCTTCAGCCCAAGTTAGGGCCTGCAAATATAAACCCAGAAAGTTTTCTGGCGACAGATTATCTCAATCATTACAATGAGGTAGTTATGTTACTTGAAATGATACCTGATATGCCCGACATGGTTGAAGATGCCGCAGAATGGGCGCCAAAGTCTTACCCACAACATTTTCTTGATAGCGGTTTTCAGGCGACACAGTTAGCGATCCAAGCTTTTGAAATGGCCCCGACTCCAATTCGTACATCATTTGACTATGTGTGCAATGAGCTGGATCAGTTGGTTTTAGGCACAATTGTTGGGTTAAAAAATCTGAACGTGATGGAGCGTGGCTTGTCAGCGGCTGCACAAGAGCTGATACGCCAACGTGTTACATGCACTAAGGACCTGCTCTTAAAACTAAATCAGGTGGTTAATGGCCACATAGATGACGATGAAAGCTTCATCAAGTCTATCACCGATCAGCACGCGAATTTAGTTGCAGAAACGGGGCCAGACATTACTGAAATAACTGAAGAAGCTGTAGACCATGCAAATGAAGTACAGACACAGGATGATATTGACAAATTGTTCGATTAAACCTCGCCTCCGTTAAAGGCACTATCCTCAATCCGCCACCATTCATAATATTTGATTAATGGTTACGCTTTTCTACCATACGAAAGCTGTGTCCACAGTAAATCTGTGACTTGGTCCCGTCTCACTTCGCCATAAAAAGTGGCCCCATGCAGACTTTGGCGCTTTAAAAGTACCAAACAAAGTGAAAAATCTAAAAAAAGACGTTATTGAATCGCAGGGCGATAGTCTTCGCCGTCTTCAAGAGCGGTCAGAGAGACTGTCTTTGTCAGCTCCGGATGATCTTCTCTAAACATGCTGATAAGTGGAAAACTACTCATGCTTACACGACTGACCCGTTCAACAGTCCAGATAGGCATACCTTCATGTAATTGCTCGAATTTATCACCAACGGCAATGGCTACTTTATTAGCATCACGGCGAGAAGAATCGTTGGCGCCAACTATCTTTTTAAGAAATTCAATGGGGCCAAATCCTGACATTACGCTTTCTCCGTCTTGTTACTACTACGATAAACATGCTGCAAACCCGTTAACAAAGGGTTTATTTTTGAAATATGCACGCCGTGTGACCCTAAATACACCACTATATATATGATAAAAATTTACAATGTCTACCATATATTGACATTCTTGACGTAGCCTGTCCACTGGGCTAGGTCCATGTATCAGTGATTTTTGAGGTGGGGTTAATGAGCGACCTGTTTGAAGTACAACAGACCAAAACAGACTATTCTGCAAAAGATATTGAAGTTCTTGAGGGGTTAGAGCCAGTTAGGCAACGCCCCGGTATGTATATTGGCGGCACCGACGAGCGCGCCCTTCACCATCTTGTGTCAGAAATATTAGATAATTCCATGGATGAGGCCGTCGCGGGTCATGCGACTCGTATTGAAATCACCCTCAATGCAGATTGTTCCCTCACCATTGCCGATAACGGGCGTGGTATCCCTACAGATCCACACCCCAAATACCCAGGGCAATCTGCACTTGAAGTTATTTTGACCACCTTGCATTCAGGCGGTAAATTTAATTCCGATGCTTATGCCACATCTGGCGGGCTACATGGTGTGGGTATCTCTGTGGTAAACGCACTCAGCGAGTTAATGACCATTGAAGTAGCGCGGGATAGAAACCTTTGGCGGCAAACATATTCTCGCGGAAAAATCACATCACCGCTTGAAGACCTCGGTCCGGTTCAAAACCGACGCGGCACAAAAATAACGTTTTTCCCTGATCACGAAATTTTTGGCAAAAGCCTGAAGCTTAAACCTGCGCGTATATATAAAGTAGCGCGATCAAAGGCATACCTCTTCCGCGGTGTAGAGATCCGTTTCAAATGCGCGCCAGAGCTAATAACCGAAGATGATAAGACACCGGCAGAAGCAACATTACACTTTCCGGACGGTTTAGCTGGTTTTTTGGGGGATACTCTCAAAAAGCGCACGTGCGTGACCGATGAACCCTTCGCAGGTTTTGTAAAATTTCCAGCTGAAGCGGGACAAGTTGAATGGGCTATTCACTGGCCAGAGTTTGGCGACGGCTTTAGCTATAGTTATTGTAATACCATTCCAACACCACAAGGCGGTACACATGAAAATGGCCTGCGCAGCGCCATGCTCCGCGGCATCAAAAACTATGGCGAACTAACCAATAACAAGAAAACATCTCAGTTAACATCAGATGATATTTTTGGCCCGTCCTGCGTGATGCTTTCTGTCTTTATACGAGACCCTCAGTTTCAGGGCCAAACAAAAGACAAGCTATCAACCGCAGACGCACACCGGCTAACAGAGAATGCGTTACGAGACGCATTTGACCACTGGCTGGCTGATCACCCCGACAGGGCGAATGGTTTGGTTACATGGGCACTAGAGCGCCTTGAAGACAGGATGCGCCGCAAGCAAGAGCGCGAAGTTAAACGCGCAACAGCTGTTGGTAAGCGCAAATTGCGCCTGCCGGGCAAACTAACCGATTGTTCCAGCGCAGATGCTGCGGGCACCGAAATTTATATTGTGGAAGGTGATTCTGCGGGCGGGTCTGCCAAACAGGCGCGTAACCGTAAGAATCAAGCCATTCTGCCTATTCGCGGTAAAATCCTGAATGTGGCGTCTGCTACGAGGGAAAAAATCGCTGGCAACCAAGAGATCAAAGACCTGCTACTGGCTTTCGGGTGTGGCGCTCGAGAATATTATAACGGTGACGCCCTTCGGTACGAAAAAATCATCATCATGACAGATGCGGACGTTGACGGTGCGCACATCGCCACGCTTTTGATGACGTTCTTCTTCCAAGAGCTGCCGCAATTGGTCCGAGACGGGAAACTTTATCTAGCCCAACCGCCTCTCTACCGGCTCGCAAAAGGCGGCAAAGTCTTTTATGCAAGAGATGACGACCATAAAGATGAATTGATGGCGTCAGAGTTTGCTGGCAAAGGCAAAATTGATATTAGCCGCTTTAAAGGCCTTGGCGAGATGCCGCCTGCGCAGCTCAAGGAAACCACTATGGCGCCTAAAAATCGTACGCTCATTAGGGTTACTCTTCCTACGGACTATGCGGAGCGCGCCGAAGTCAATGCTCTAGTTGATGACTTGATGGGCCGTAAACCTGAGAAACGGTTTGAGTTTATTCGAGATAATGCTGCGGACATTGATAACCTTGATATCTAGCAACAAATAGCCGGTAGCAGGCCAGATCCTTGTGCTGTGGGTGCCCACCCACGGTGGATTCGCACACACAATCCACCTCAACACCAATCGAGCATTGACATTCAGCGCTTGCAACCTATGCTGCCGCCACGTTGTAATATGGAAAAATGGTAGACTATGAATGGGTTTTGAGCTTCTTGGACTGAGTGAGCCAACTTTAGCGGCCGTAGCGGACGCAGGCTATAGCGAGCCAACGCCTATTCAGGCGCAGGCTATACCCCAAGTACTTATGGGGCGCGATATATTGGGCATTGCCCAAACAGGCACAGGTAAAACGGCCTCGTTCACCCTGCCGATGATTGACATATTATCTGAAGGCAGAGC
>JAESTR010000146.1 GCA_016763495.1 Kordiimonadaceae bacterium | reverse complement strand
GTAGCAAAGGCAAACTCGGAAGCCAAATGTGAAGAAACTGTTTCTATTAAGGCACGCCAAATCGGACTGGGTTGACTTCACTGTCGAAGATCATGATCGCCCTTTAAATGATCGAGGCCGCAAAGCAGCTCAGGCTCTGGGTAAATATCTGAATAGAAACAAAATAAATCCAAGCTATATTTATTGCTCAACATCAGAAAGAACCCGAGAAACACTTGCAATAGTACAACAAACAGCAGCTACTGAGTGGCCCGTACACTATGATGTTCAGCTTTATGGAGCGTCCGCCCATCAACTGCTTAAAACCTTGCAAAATACAGATAATAGTTACGACAGCGTAATGGTTGTTGGGCATAATCCAGGTCTTGAAGGTTTGGCTAAAACGCTAACAGCTACTGACAAATTTAACCTGCTACCGAGCATACAACATAAAGTGCCAACCGGTTCGTTAATCACCCTTAGCTTTAAGGTAGATACTTTCAGTAAGGTTTGTAAGAAAGAAGGGTATCTAGAAAGTTTCTTGCGGCCTAAAATTGAGCTGGAACCTAAAACTTCAGACTAAACCAATTGCGTAAGCGCCTTTTTATAAACAAAGTTATCTGAGAAATGATCCCACCTCAGGCTTTGTCTGGCACTAAGATAGTGATATGTAGTTTGTGTTAATTAGTTGGAGAATAAATTCAGTGCGAGTGCTTTTTCGCAAATTCCTAATTTTGGTTGCCATTTTTTGTGTGGCCGCTTGCCGTCAAAGTGATGGCGATGAACGCCAAAAGTACGTTGGTACCAAAGCCATTATTAAAGCTCATGGCAACCAACTTGTGCTGGAAATTAAAGATTTTTCTGACAATATTATCATCTCGGAAATTAGGGATAAATACGGAGATTTCGTCTCCCGCAGGCATTATTATCATGGCCTATATCCCGTTGCCGGCAAAGAAGGCTCCAACCAGTGGGAAATGGACTTTGACGTTGGAAAGATAGATTCTCTGTTTCCCCTTGCCGTTGGCAATTCAACCAACATCACGGGTGATATGAAAGATATCAACTCTGGTAAGTCCTATAATTTTTGGGCTCACATTGAAGTTGTGGCCAAGCGCCCCTTCCTGCTCCCAACCGGTGAAGAACAAACCTACGTTTTAAAAATTAACACCGAATATGACTGGAATGGCCGTTCTAAACGCACCACAGAGACGATCTATTATTCGCCTGAGCTGAATATGAACCTAAAAGGCGTCATGCATGAGCATAATGCGCAGCGATATTGGCGGGTAACATCAGTTGAAAAGCCGTCAGTTGCAAAAAAGAATAACCGCCGCAGGCCGCAGCGCCCGCGTTCAAGTACCGTGTTAATCTAACATCAATTACCTTGACCTATTTAATCCAACGTTAAAAATTGGCCGTGAAAGATGTGGAATCCGACAATCCACCCGACACCTCTCTAATTTAGATCGACAGTATTTCGCTTCTTACCGACACCCTCATAAATACCACTGACTTCCGCACATCGCCAGAAGAGGGCTGCCCATAAGCTGAAACTTTTAAACGCTTTGTGAGTGGACGCAACTTTCGCTCCAAACGTGGGTGCCCGTCGCACAAAGTCAACGTTTCTAAGTGCCAAGATATAGCCTTGCCTGTCACTGATACTACCTGGCTGGCTTGCATTGTCCGGATGAAAGTCCTATCTACGTACCACAACCTTTAACCTAATCGGATGATCGCCTGTGATTGCCTAATTGGCATTCTGTAACCTGACTGTTAGCGCTTCTGCGCCTCAAGTTAGTTTTGGAAATATTCAAATACTGCGCAACAAGATGCTTGCGCAAACCGATAGGTATATTAATGACAATCACATTATGTGACAGCCGGATCGAATTGATCCCGGCTACGCTCAACATGTTAAAAACTGAATTGGACCCTTCGCACTCTGTATTCGGGTCGCTGGATGTAACCGAGCCCGCCTACTGGCCGCCGGAGCTGAATGATGAAGACAGCAACAGATTCTTCATGAGCCTTCTGGAAACGGACCCGCAGAATGTTGGCTGGTCATTTTATTATGCTGTCGACACCACCCGGGGTCGCAAGCTGGTGGGCAACGGCGGGTACTTGGGCAAGCCAAGCAAGGCAGGTACGGTGGAAATCGGCTATAGCATCCTAACCCCATTCCGGCGGCAAGGAATAGCGACTGCTCTCACCCGTTTGCTAGTGCAAAAAGCATTTGCAGATGCACGTGTGCACAAAGTGTTGGCCAAGACCCTTCCCGGCTTTGCTCCTTCGATCGGTGTATTGCTGAAAATGGGTTTCATTCAGACTGATACAAATGACGAGTTTAGTTCGTTTGAACTTAAGCGACCTTAACCAACAAGAATAGGCGGCGGGTTTAGGGGGCAAGCCCGCCACTTTACAGTACAATAAGCCCAATATAGGCCGTTATTCGGTAAGACGAACCGCCTCAAGCATTAAGAAAATAACTGCAAAGGGTTATTTGCGGCTAATAAGCCTAAAATATTGGATACCTAAGTGGTAGTCGATAAGCTGCCATAAATGCGGCCGGGCAATTGTCTCGCCGACCATGAGACATCACAAACAAATAGAAGGTCACACGCTATAAACAGCACCATCCTTCACTTCAAAAGCCACTTCGCGAAGGTATTGGCCTTTGCAAGGGCCCCCTGTGCATTCGCCACTCTGCACATTAAAAAGTGCGCCGTGCGTCCGGCAAATTAAGGCATTGCCGGTAAGGTTTAAAAAACGATCATTCATCATGTTCAGAGGTGTATGCGCGTGCGGACAGCGATTCTCATAGACATAAACATCACCTTGCCAACGCTGTATAAAAATATTTATTCGGTGCTGGTCCTGCCCAAACAAAACATCTTTGCCGCCATGGCCCGGTAGATCATCAAGCTGCGCTATGAAGGTGCCAGCCTTCGGGCCACCTTCCAGAGCTTCCAAGCGCAACAGCTGTGGTTTTTTTTGCACTATTCTTTAGGTACCCAGTCGCCAACAGCGGCTTTCCATGGCTGTATATCTACAGTTTCAAAAAGCCCGGCAGCAACATAGGGATCATTGTCTGCAAACAATTTCACCGCTGCTTCACTGGCTGCATCAATGACAATCAAACTACCAACTGGCTTTGGCTCTTCCCCTGGTGAAAGAAATGGGCCCGCCAATTTAACTCTGTCGCCAGCAGCAGCCAAATAGTCAAGATGCGCTGCCCGTGCAGCCATCCGCACATCCAAGCTGCCTGGTTTATCTTTTGTTACAATCGCGAAAAGCATTTTGTTCTCCTAATTCGATTCGTTCCTAAGTGCTTTCATCCCTAAGTACTTTCATCAGTGAACGGGCGGGATAATAAGGCATCTGTTACAGTGCGCACATCTTTCCCTTGTTTCAATATTTGGTAAACCGCTTCCGTAATCGGCATATCAATATTTTTATCTTTGGCTATTTTCTGAGCGATTTCCACCGTGTGCGCGCCTTCAGACACTGAATTACGGCTCGCCATTATCTCTTCAAAAGTCTGGCCTTCGCCGATAGCCTTACCAAGCGACATATTCCGTGACTGTGTGCTGGAGCAAGTAAGCATCAAATCCCCGAGACCAGAAAGACCCATCAACGTTTCAGGTTCTGCTCCGTATAAGGCACCAAAACGAGCCATCTCCGCCAAGCCGCGCGTAATAAGAGCAGCCCGCGCGTTCTCGCCGATACCAAGGCCAGCTACAATGCCCGTGGCAATTGCCAACACATTTTTAAGCGCGCCCCCAATTTGAGCACCAATAACATCAGCGTTATAATACAGCCTGAAAGTAGGTTGCCCAAGCGCTGCAATCAGCTTTTCACCAACCTTTTTGTCCTTTGTCGCCAACGTTAACGCGCACGGTAAGCCCCGCGCCACTTCCGCAGCAAAAGTTGGTCCGGACAATATTGCCACAGGGTTTTCAGGCGCTGTCTCAGCCAGTACTTCACTCAGTAGCTTACCACTGGAAACCTCAATGCCTTTTGAGCAAATCACAAGGGGCACCTCTTTGCCAACATGCGCCACCAAGTCAGCCGCCATTGTTCGTAAATGTTGGGCCGGACTAACTAATAAAATCGCATCACACGCGGCTAAATCTGCATAGTCGTTAGTAGCAACCAGACTTTCTGGTAGTTTGGTCCCAGCAAGAAACAAGGTGTTTTCATGCGCGGTATTAACGGACTGCACAACTTCTTCTTCACGCGCCCAAAGCACCACTTTACGGCCCGCCTTTGCCGCTGACACTGCCAATGCAGTACCCCAAGCCCCAGCCCCTAAAACACCAATATTTTGCACCAATCACTCTCCAATTGCCACTATCTTTCAGTGGCTTAACCCTACCCTGCTAGATTGCATTCTAAAGCATTTCATAGCAAGTCGCTTATACTTTAGCGCCTTTTCTCCCGTGTCCAACCATCGGTACAGCCGTGCTGTCCAGTGGCCAGCGCGCACGCGGGGGCATATCTGCATCATCAATATTAGTATCAAGCACATACCGTTCAAGGCCCGCCCAAGCGATCATGGCACCATTGTCTGTACATAAATCAAGCGGCGGCGCGTGAAAGCTTAGGCCTTCTTCTTCCACGAAGGTTTTCAAGGCTTCCCGTAGCGTCGCGTTTGCGGCCACACCACCAGCCACGACAAAAGAAAACTTACCTTCACCCACTATATCGCGAAACTTGGCTACAGCGTATTTCACCCTGTTTGTTAAGCACTGCGCAACAGTAGCTTGGAAAGCCGCGCACAAGTCGGCCCTGTCATCAGGGTACAAAGCACCTCGTTCCGCCACGCAGGCCTCAGCCGCACGGCGTACCGCTGTTTTAAGGCCGGAAAATGAAAAGTCACATCCGGGCTTGTTAATAAGTGGCTTCGGCAATTTGAACCGGGAGGCGTCGCCTTTTAAAGCTTCCTTTTCCACCGCTGGCCCACCGGGGTAGCCTAGGCCAAGCAATTTGGCGGTTTTATCAAACGCTTCACCAACGGCATCATCAATTGTGCTGCCGTAACGTTCAAAGCGCTCCACACCGTGTGCCGCCAGCAGCTGGCAATGCCCGCCAGAAACCAACAACAGCAAATAAGGGAAGCTAATATCCTCCACTAACCGCGCGGTAAGAGCATGCCCTGCCAAATGATTTACGGCCACATACGGCCTGCCTGACGCTTTGGCTATCGCTTTGGCAGTCATTACTCCCACCATCAAACCACCAACAAGGCCGGGGCCTGTGGTCGCAGCAATAGCATCAAGATCAGAGAAGCTCATGTTGGCCTCAGCCATCACATCCTTGAGCAGGTGATCAAGGTTTGAAATATGCTGGCTCGCAGCTATTTCCGGTACAACACCACCAAACTCGGCATGGTCATCAATTTGCGAAAGGACTTTATGAGCGAGTATCTGTTTATCAGCGCTTACAATAGCGGCAGCAGTTTCATCGCAGCTTGTTTCCACACCTAAGACAAAAGGCCGCGTTGGGCTCTTTTTGCTTACTATCGAAGATGTTGCCATAATATTTTTCCGTCTTTGAGCTTGGGGCCCGCTTATTAAGACTCTATAACCATTTTATCAGTTACTGTTCGCTTTTTATACCAGTAGATTATGCAGACAGGCCATAACATTAGGAGCATGCAACTTGCAACAATCGATCAAAATCGGCACGCGCGGCAGCCCCTTAGCCCTCGCGCAGGCAAACGATGTGAAAAGCAAGCTCATAGCGGCCCATGATGACCTGACCGAGGATAATGTAGAGATTGTCGTGATTAAAACCACAGGCGACCGTATTTTGGATAAACCCCTGATCGAAGCGGGCGGTAAAGGCTTATTTACCAAAGAAATTGAAGAAGCGTTGCTGGAAGGCAGCATCGACTGTGCCGTACATTCCTGCAAAGACATGCCGACAACTCTGCCAGAAGGGCTTTGCCTGACGGTATTTCTGCCGCGTGAAGACCCCCGTGATGCCTTTATAAGCCCAAAATTTTCGCATTTTATGGACCTTCCAAGCGGAGCCGTGGTTGGAACAGCTTCGTTACGGAGGCGAGCGCTTGCCCTAAAGCAACGCCCAGACCTGAAAATTATTAACTTTCGCGGCAATGTAGACTCACGCCTTAACAAATTGAAGGAAGGCGAAGCTGATGCGACCTTCCTCGCGGTTGCAGGCCTGAACAGACTTGATATGGCATCTGCGGCGACAGAAAAATTACCATTGGATGAATTTTTGTCAGCACCTGCGCAAGGCGCTGTAACACTTGAAATCCGCCAGCAAGATACAGAGATGGCAAAACGTTTACGGCCGCTGCACTGTGAAGAAACCGAAATAGCGGTCACTGCAGAGCGTGCGTTTCTAGCAGCCCTCAATGGCTCCTGCAGAACACCGATCGCAGCGCATGCTTCATTGCATAAGGATGAACTTATCCTCAAGGCCAAATTATTGTCATTGGATGGCTCGCAAACTTTTGTGCGCACCACCACATGTGCCGCTACTCTGACTGACGCCGCGGCAACTGGCCACCGGGTCGGTATTGAAATACGAGACGAAGCAGGGCAAGACTTTATGGATCAACTTATCAAAGATGTGCAGGCTGAAATTTTATGAGCAGTTTCTTAATCACACGACCCAAAGCGGAGGCTGGACAAACGGCCCTAAAGCTTGAGAATAAAGGCCTTCGGCCCGTATATGCCCCTATGATTCGCGTGATGCAAGTTTCTTTCAACATCCCGGATGATACTCGTAGCCTTGTTATCACTAGCAAGAATGGCGCTCGTTTCGGTCTGGCGACTATTGAAAATAAACTTCGCCCAATTTATGCTGTTGGCGAGAAAACTGCCGAAGTTGCCCGTGACATGGGCTTCAGCAATATCACTGTCGGGCCGGGCACAGCCCGAGGCTTATTGCCGCTGCTTTCGGAGTGCGGCGATTCGCAAAAGCGCGAATACACACATCTTTCTGGTACTGATATCTCCTATGATATTGCAGGGGCGTTGCGCGACCACGACATTCACGCAGATAACACTGTTACGTATCAGGCTCAGCCATACAGAGTCTTGTCTCCCAGCGTACAAGAAGAGATGGAAATGGGAGAAATTCACAATGTGCTCTTTTATTCCGCACGCACAGCCACCACATTTGAAGAAACAATATCAGAATTGGGCAGGCATGACTGGCTGCCTAAGATGAATGCCTATTGCCTTTCAGAAAAGGTAGCGGCAAACCTTTTAGGAAACTGGAAGTCTGTTCACTTTGCAACACTGCCGACTGAGAATGCCTTGTTTAAATTATTTTAGGTAAATAGGCTGTAAGCCATAGCATTAAGCCTCAACAGAAGGCGCCAGCGTGAGGGATTTCCCGTGACCAATGGGGACGAAAAAACACCAGATACATCAGCCAACAATAGCGACATTGTTGATGCAGAAGTAATTATTGAGAGTGACGCACCGCAGACGGCAAGTGATTCTTTTGCTGCGCCTTCACCTGTAAACAGTAGCAAGAGTGCATCCAAGGCAGGATGGATAAGTGCTGCCATTCTTGCAGCCTTCATTGGCGGTTTGTTTTCAGCACCTTACGCACAGTTGGGCTTGCGGTATTTGGGCCTTATCCCGATAGCACCTAGCACACCTACTATGCAGAACGGGCCCGTAGATCTCGTTCCGTTACAAGAGGCTTTAGCTGACACACAAGCGCAGTTAAGGCGACATCAGGAAATTTTGGCCAACCATGAAAGCAGCCTTGCCAAAGGTGCTGAGCAAACGGGACAGTTGAAAAGTGATTTAGCCCGCGCGGTTATTGCTAGTGCCACAAAGAGTACAAACGACCCAGCGTTAGCGCCCGAAGGTCTATCAGCTTTGCAGACAGATGTAGCGCGGCTAACCGAAGACCTAAAACGACTAGCGTCGTTAAAGATATCAGATACTGCCCATCGCCCGGACTATGAAACCGCCTTGGCTCTATTAAAGGCAGAAAATGATCGTACAGCTGATCAATTCACAGCACTACAACAGGCATTCAAACAGCTACAGGCTGGTGCCATAGAAGCATCCCCGAGGGGCCGCCTATTGCTTGCGCTTGGCAAAATAAAAGATCTTGCCATGAAAGGTTTTTCCTATGGGCCAGAGCTGGAAGCTTTACGCACAGACATGGCAGCCTTGCCTGCCCTCGACCAACAATTATTAGGCGCTGAATTGAGTGTGCTGTCAAACGCCAAAGCTGGCATCACACCATACGAAACTCTGGTGCAGGACTTCGAAGCAGTCGCTGCTGCGTCGCTGCAAGCAGCACAGAAAGAAGAAGGCGGTTTTCTCAGTAGCCTGTTCACAGTGCGCCGCACAGATGCTGGTGCAACGGGCAATGACGCTATTTTCCGCACCGCTGAAAAGCGCCTTACGGTTCGCAATGTTTCTGGCGCAGTGGAAACACTGGAACCCCTTGAGGGTGCGGCCTTTTCCGGCACAGCTGACTGGCGTAAAAATGCCCGCCTTTTTGTTGACGTTGAACGCGCCTTGAACCGACTGACCGCAGGCGTTGGAAATACAGCCAACACGTATGGTGCGGCTCAGTGACTAGGTTGTTCTTTTGGTTTGGCGCTATATTAGTAGTCGCGTTTCTCGCGGCTTGGCTATCCGATAACCCTGGTGCTGTTACAATCGATTTTCAAGGCACACGCTATTACACTGACTTTGCGCGCCTATCCCTAATCGTAGGATCCCTTGCCTTGACGAGCGGCTTACTGGTTTGGTTATTCGGGTGGTTACGCCGCGAAATGCCCTTGTTTGGCAGCAACCAAATTATCAAACGCCAAACGCGCGGCTTCAAAATGCTTAACCAGTCGCTTGTCGCCCTGTCAGCAGGCGACCACAAACTTGCGGGACGTTTGATAGGCCAAGCCGAAGTACTGTTGCCGCCGCAGCCTATGGTGCATTTAATCGCTGCAGAAGCCGCACAGAGAGGCGGAGACCACGCGGCTGCAGCTGAGCGGTATGTTGCGCTGGAAAAGTCAGAAGATGGGCGCTTACTGGGCTTGAGAGGCCTTCTTGCAGAGGCACGTCGTACCGACCGCCAAAGCGAGGCACTGCGGCTGGCACGCACCGCTTTCGAGGAAAACCGCAAAAGCCCATGGGTATTAAAAACCCTGTTCGCGCTTGAGGTAGCCGCGGGCAACTGGGCAGAAGCCAATACTGCGCTAATAAAAGTTATCAAAGAAGGGCTACTAAGCGAGGACACAGGCGCACGGCATCAAGCTGCGCTTGCTTATGCTGAAGCAACTGAAAGCACCCTTAAGGGCAACAGAGCAGCAGCCCGCAAAGGCTTCAAAAAAACTCTGTCCCTTCGACCGGAATTTTCTCCAGCAACCATCGCGCTTGCGCAACTGGAACTGTCAGAAAGCAGCCCCAAAAAAGCGCATAAAATACTCTCAGAAGCATGGAAGCAAGGCCCGCATCCATCTTACGCCAAACTTTTCAAAGAATTAGATTTGAGCGAAAGCAAAGCTGATTGGCTGAAACGTGTGCGAACATTGATTGGAACCCGGCCAGACCATCCGGAAAGCCTGTTGTTGCTCACCGATGCCCTGATGGACGCCACAGAGTATGATGCGGCTAAGCCTGTGCTTGATAAGCTGATCAAAGAATCACCTACACGTGAAGCATGGCAGTACCGTTTAGCGCTCGCCCATGTATTGAAAGAAGACCCAGACCCCATTGAAGCAGCCTTGCAGCATGCGCCGGACGGTGCTTTGTGGCAGTGTAGCGACTGCGGCCACCGGCCTCATGGCTGGTCACCGCTCTGTACAAATTGTGACGCTTTTGACACCACAGACTGGAAACAAAAGCGGGATATCACCATGCCACCAAAAGCATTTCAGGCCGACAACACAATCGCTCTTATCACTGATACTATGTAAACCGCTGCAATCTGTAAAATTACGCAACACCTCTTACATCAAGCTTAGACGCGAGTCAGCATCTGCAGGCCTTGAGTTTCCGCCGAAAAGCACGTATTAGACCGCCAATTGATTTAAACAGGTAACGTGCTGACCCTGCGTAATAAGGACCACCCCATGGCTAACTTTCTCGTTGCAGCCCTTTATAAATTTGTGCGCTTGCCAAATTTCAAAGATCTTCAACAACCGCTTATCGACATTTGCGAGGCAGGCGGCGTGAAAGGCACATTGTTGCTGGCTGATGAAGGCATCAACGGCACGGTGGCTGGTCCGGAAGCTGGTGTGCGGGCGTTGCTCGATTTCCTGCATGCCGATGAGCATTTTACCGAGCTAGCGCATAAAGAAAGCTGGGCCAGCGAAATGCCTTTCCTGCGCCTCAAGGTGCGGCTGAAAAAGGAAATCGTAACAATGGGCGTGCCGGGCACAGACCCAAACGCCATCGTTGGCAGCTATGTCAAACCAGAAGACTGGAATGCGCTGATAAGCGACCCAGATGTTGTGTTGGTTGATACCCGCAATGACTATGAAGTTGAAATTGGCACCTTCAAAGGCGCTATTGACCCAAAAACTACCAATTTCCGCGACTTTCCTCAGTGGGAGAAAGACCATAAAGACCTGCTGAAAAAGCCTAAAGTTGCCATGTTCTGCACTGGTGGTATTCGCTGCGAAAAGTCCACTGCCTATATGAAATCACAAGGGTATGAGGAAGTGTACCACCTTGAAGGCGGCATCCTTAAATACTTGGAAGAAATCCCACAGGAAAAAAGCTTGTGGGAAGGCGAGTGTTTTGTTTTTGATAGCCGCATTTCCGTCGGGCATGGCCTGAAAGAAGGCCCTTATGACCAGTGCTATGGTTGTCGCTGGCCCATTACAGACGAAGATAAAAAATCTCCGAAATTCGAAAAAGGCGTGAGCTGCCCGCGTTGTTACGATGGCCTCACTGATGAGAAAAAAGCGGCGTCAAAAGAACGCCAAAAGCAAATAGACCTCGCCCATGCTCGTAACGAAGACCATCTGGCTGTCGACATGGAAAAAATCCGTAAAAAACCAGTGCCGCTTCAATAACGATTTAGCCATTCACTCAATATACCCAGAAGCGTATAGATACTTTTGCTGGTTCGAATCAGCTGTTCGAAGCCAGTTTCCAGTATAGCTCTCGCCAAAGCATCTCAAAAAAATGGGCAATCGGATAAGATAAGTTGCCCAAAAAACCATGTGCACCTGAATCAATGGCTATTCGCCAGAAGAAGTTATCTGGCTCATCATATGCCATAGATGTCCTGTACAGTGACAGCCACCAGCGATGTTTCACTGTGCGCTCACCTAACGGTTAATCATTTTTATGCCCTGCAAGCCTCGGAGCGCTTGTTATGGGCACCATGAATAAAAGATAAAATCACTGTCAGGCTCAATCATGAAAAATAGGAGGCACAAAGGGCTGAGCACAAAAAAAGGCCAGCAAAATGCTGACCTTTTCTTATTTTCAAACGCTCGCGTATTAATCGCGCAGCGCAAGGCTTCCTGCAGATGACTTACCATCGCGGCCAGTTTCCATTTCGTAGGAAACTTTTTGGTCGTCGTTCAAGCCATGAAGGCCAGCAGCTTCAACTGCACTAATGTGAACAAAAACGTCATTCCCGCCATCGTCAGGCTGAATGAAACCAAAACCTTTTGTAGAATTAAACCATTTTACTGTGCCGTTAGCCATTGTATAATATCCTTAGACGCGTGTTAAAAAAAAAGCGTACGTCCATAGGGCCGCACAGTCGCGCACGGCCTTCTACCCCGAAATCACACAGCTTCGCAAGCAAAACTGCACAAGTAAGTATAAACTTCAGGAAAATACGAAATTTATACCCGCCAACCTGTTGTCGCATAGGCCCAAAACCGGACCAAAGGCCCAAAAAAAACGGACAGCGCCCGCGGTTAAAAAACGAGGAAAAAGCTAGCAAAATCAACGCATACGAAACCCGATTACCGGGATATGGTATGCAGAAAGGCAGCATAGTGGTTGGCGCTAAGTTCTGGTTTTTCAATCATTGGTGCATGGCCTGTGGCTTCTAGTACAATGACCGTTGGGTCTTTCAATAACGGCTTCATTACATCAATTGCTGAAATATCGATGATTCGGTCTGTATCGCCCCAAATAATAAAAGCAGGCATCTGCAAATCTGGCAGCAGTGGCTCCAGTGCCACCAGGTTAGTGCCTAACTCTTGGCCAATCTTCTCATTTAGAGATCGGCGCAATGTACCTTTCTCAGCAAGATAAGCTTTTACTGAGCCTGGAATCTCCGGCGGTGTAACAAACACAAAATCCAAAATACGGTCAAAATCCTCGGGGCTATTCGTCAGTAGCAGATTCTCGCCTTTTTCCAGTGCCAGCAAAAACTCGCTTTTCTTAGGTGTCGTCACGCCAGCAGCGTCAAAAAGCCCAAGTGATAATACTTGCTCCGGGGCAGCGTGCGCCAGTGCGCCAGCTATCCAGCCGCCCATTGAGTTCCCTGCAACGTGGTATTTCTTCAAACCTAGCGCCTTAGTGATTTCCTGCAAGCGCGCCACTTGGTTTGCCACGCCGTAAGTTTCCCCTTCAACATAATCGCTTTCGCCCCAACCGGGCAGGTCCAGCGCTATAATACGGTATGATTTTAAATATTTCGAGAAGCGCACCCAATTATCTTTGTCCGCAGCAAAGCCGTGGAGCAGCAACAAGGTCTCCCCTTCGCCTCCTTCTAAATAGCTGATATTGTGAGTGCCAACCTGAATTGATTTTTCAACTAAGCCAGCTGCACCGCGTTCTGCATCGCGGGCGTAAGTGATCATGACCAACGGCATAAAGAAAAACACATATGCCATCGCGGCAACAAGTAGAATCGGTACGGCTATCAATATTTTCTTCATGGTGGCTCCCTCAAAATACCGGCATCGTTAACAAGCAAGGTAAACTGAGAAGCCCTCACGTCAAGTGAGTGCCCTATGGCCCTACTTTATTAGGCACAAAAAAAGGCCCCAATTCCTTGGAGCCTTTGCGTTCGTCTTACCTATCTTAATAGGTATTAAACATGAAAGCTTTCACCGCACCCGCAACGGCCTTTTTCATTGGGATTACTGAATTTAAAGCCTGTGGAAAACATCGTGTCTTCCCAATCCATCACTGTACCAAGGAGAAACAACAACGCTTTGCGGTCCACAAAAACCTTTACGCCTTTGTCTTCAACAAGCTCATCACCGTCGGCTGGCTCTTCGACATAGTCAACAGTATAGCCAAGGCCTGAGCAACCGTGCGTTTCAGTACCAAGCTTCAATCCAACAGCTTTGTCATTTTTCGCAAGCATGCTTTTAATATGCTCAGCGGCTGTGTCAGTTATTGTAATTGCAGATGCCATAATATTACTCCCTACAATAAGCCAAGTTCAAGGCGGGCTTCATCAGACATAAGGCTCATGTCCCATGCCGGTTCCCACACAAGCTTCAAATCAACAGATTTAACACCCTCAACGGAAGCAACTTTCATTTCCACTTCGCCGGGCATTGATTCTGCCACAGGGCAATTTGGTGTTGTCAGTGTCATGCGGACATTAACGGAAAAATCTTCAGCCACATCAACGTCATAGATCAAGCCCATTTCGTAGATATTAACCGGAATTTCCGGATCAAATATTTCCTTCAGTGCTTCTACGATACGCCCTTGCAATTCTTCAGCATTAGCAGCTGGTGGCAAGGACGTAACCTCAGGTGCATCAACAACTGAGGCATCAGCCACCTCAGCGCTCTCAGCCGGTGCCACTTCCTTCCCCTGCTCAAGGAATTTATTGAGGAAATACCCACCCTCCTGCGGGCTCACCACAGGGCGTGCACCAACCGGTGTTGGCATATTTTCTTCAGGGTATGACTTGGTGGTGTCAGCACTTGAAGTGTCTGAGTTCACGTCCAAAACATCGCGATTATCTTTGTTATCCATCATCCGAAGATGTCCATTACTTTCTTAAGACCTTCAACCAAACGGTCTACATCGTCTTTATCATTATACACACCAAAGCTAACACGTGCAGTCCCTGGTATATCAAACCTATCCATAATCGGCTGAGCACAGTGATGCCCGGCCCTTACAGCAATGCCTTGGCGGTCGAGTATCGTGCCAATGTCGTGCGGATGAGCATGCTCCATCACAAAACTAATCAGTGCACTCTTATGTGGGGATGTGCCTATGATTTTCACACTGTTTATTTGGCTAAGCTTTCTCGTCGCATACT
>JAESTR010000014.1 GCA_016763495.1 Kordiimonadaceae bacterium | reverse complement strand
TACCGCGGCGATGGTTCATCAGGCAAAAAGCCCATCAGTATTTCCGCCCATATGGATGTTGTAGACGCCCTGCGCAAAGACTGGGAAGAAGACCCGTTTAAACTGATTGAAAAAGACGGCTATTATTTAGGGCGTGGTACGCTTGATGATAAAGCTGGCCTGACCGCCGTTACGATTAACTTCCTACGCCTAAAGTCCGAAGGCTGGGTGCCCAACCGTGACCTTATCATTGCATTTTCAGGTGATGAAGAAACCGGCATGATTACGACCAAAGCGCTGGTCAACGAATTCCGCAACCTGACAGACAGTGAATTTGTACTGAATGCAGATGTAGGCGGCGGATTACTCCCTGAAGACGGCAGCAACCCGGCAGCATTTGGTATGCAAGCTGCAGAAAAAACATACGCTACATATGAACTAACGGTCCGCAACCCCGGTGGTCACAGCAGCCGCCCGCGCGCTGACAATGCTATTTATGAGCTCGCCATAGCGCTCGGTAAAATTCAAGACCACAAGTTCCCTGTTCGCCAGAACGACCTAACCCGCGCTTACTTTAAAGGCACAGGCGCTGCCACACCGGGTGACTTGGGTAAAGCCATGTTAGCCTTTGCTAAAAACCCCAATGATGCAATGGCCATAAAAACACTCCGTGCCAGCAGCAGCTTTGTTGGCACCGTTGGCACAACATGTGTTGCTACCATGCTGAGCGCCGGGCATGCCGAGAATGCCTTACCGCAATCAGCAACGGCCACAGTTAATTGCCGCATTTTCCCGGGTGATGGCGTGCAAAACACCGAAGACACGTTGAAAAAGGTTGTCGAGAATGACGCCGTAGAATTTAAGCTGATTACAATACCAGTGGAAACAGACCCGTCGCCTTTGCGTGAAGACGTGCTGGCCGCCCTGCAAAAAGCCGTTGATGTGAATTATCCGGGATTGAAAATCATCCCGAGCATGTCATCCGGCGGTACAGACGGTATGCATTTCCGCGCAGCGGGCATTCCTAGTTACGGTGTAAACGGCATTTATATAAAAGGTAGCGATGTATTTGCTCACGGTTTGAATGAACGCCTACCGGTTAACTCACTGTATGCTAATTTTGAACATTGGTATGTGCTGCTGCAAGCCATAGCTGGTTAAATAATTTTATATATTTCGGCGAAGCTGGCCACTTAACCAATCTGGTTAATGTTGGCTTCGCCGCTAGCAGAATACCCGCCACAGGGTAAACAGACTTATATTCTCAACATCGCTTATTTGGAAATCAACCTACGAAACAGTCGGCAAAACACGGCACATTCCACTGCGATATTATCTTTCTTGTTGGTGATCAACACTTGGGAAGAAAACCATCCCCCTATCATTAGAAACAGAGAGCTTTGGCTCTTTTCTATATCTGTTGTCGCAGCGCCACCGCCAATATTACTGCTGCCCCAATAATCGCGTTTCCTATGACCTACTTTTGCTTTAAATGAAGAAACATTACCCCCAAATTGATACCTTAAGATTACATATAGCTAGGTAAATGTTCCAAGTTAAGGATGCAGGTAGATTTTAACTAAAGGGGCAATTCCCCGTCTGGGGTAGGTAATTCCCAATTAATGGGCCCTTTTCCATGCACTGCCAAATACGCATTCGCTTGAGAGAACGATTTGCTGCCAAAGAAACCACGGTAGGAAGATAGCGGCGATGGATGCACAGACTTCAGCACCAAGTGTCGGGCTTCGTCAATTTTTGCGCCCTTCTTTTGCGCATAGCTGCCCCACAGAATGAAAACCAAATGCTCATGCTTTTCATTCAGTGTAGCTATGATGACATCCGTGAAATTCTCCCAGCCTTGCTTCTGGTGAGACGCTGCTTGATGGGCCTCAACGGTTAGCACCGCGTTAAGCAGCAACACGCCTTCCTCGCCCATGTTTGCAAACACCCATGCCGCGCGGGTGCCAAACCAAGATCAGTCTCCATCTCTTTATAGATATTCACTAAGGAGGGCGGCGCAGGCACACCGTGGGGCACGGAAAAGCTAAGACCATGCGCTTGGTTGGGGCCATGATAAGGGTCCTGCCCCAATATCACCACTTTAACTTTATCCACAGGCGTATGATTAAGTGCCGCGAAAACATCACGTTCAGCCGGATAAATGCTTTTGCCTGCCACACGCTCAGCTTTAAGAAATGCCGATAGGCTAAGCATATAGTCCTTTTGAAACTCAGCACCTACCGCAGTTTGCCAGCTTTCGTTCAGTTCAAACATGCTTTTATTCACCTAGCCCAATGGCTCTATATTAAGTTTACTCTTGAACATGTGCATATTGATGCATATGTTACGTTCATGTCGACACAGCACCAAGTGATACATCTGTTTGAACAAATGGATAGCAAATTTTTCAAGTCGTTGGGGGAACCCGTGCGAGTTGAGATCTTGAAGCTGTTGATGCTGAAAGGCGAAAGCGATATCAGCGCACTGGCAGCAGAATTACCGCAAGACCGCTCTGTCATATCTCGTCATTTGGGGAATATGGTAGAAGCAGGCATTCTGGCTGGCCGTAAAGAAGGCCGCCATATGTTTTACAGTCTGCAAGGCGATCAGTTTGTTGGCCGCTTTGAAAGTATATTAGCTGCAATAAAGAAATGCATGGCGATTGATTGCTGCTAGCCAGCAAGTACGAAGTAATACTTTGTCTTGCATTTTTTTACGCAATTAAGTGCATATATGTGCATATATGCATAATAATATTGGAGGGAAGTGTGGACCATTTAAGTACAATCACCGTTGCTGGATTACTGATCATCTTTGGATCTATGGAGATACTGACAGGCATCTGGCACGACACGGGTAGGCGAAGAGATGATTGGATCATTGATGTTGTGAGCATGACACAACTCGCCTTTCTCATAAGACCAGGCATCTTGCTAACCACAGCTTTTCTTATGGGGGCAATATTCCCTAATTTAGAAGGCGCCCTTGCAGGCATGAATTTTTGGGTAGGCCTCGCGCTCGTTATGCTCCCTGACGATTTTGTGCATTATTGGTATCACCGCCTCGCACATGAAAACAACTGGCTATGGCCATGGCACCGCACGCATCACACAACACCAAGTTACCATATATCGGTAGGTTTTCGTGAAAATTGGCTTTGGCTTACATTCATGCCCGGCCTTTGGTGGACATCATCCATGGTCTATTTTGGGCTTGGACTAGAGTTTATCGTTGGCGCGACAATTGTAGGCGCACACAATGTTTGGCTCCACAACGGGCTGGATTTTGACCGCAAGCTATACAAAAAGCCAATCATTGGACCGCTTTATAGTGCGCTAGAGCATATATTTCAAAGCCCCTCCCAGCACCGCGGGCACCACGGCATAGGCAAAGGCGGCGTACCGCTTGGCAATTACGGGCAGCTATTGTTCATTTGGGACATAATGTTCGGCACTGCCACCTTCCTCAAAGACCAACGCCCAGAACGGTATGGCATCACCAACGATCCAAAAGACCAATGGCAAGCACAACTTTGGTGGCCTTTCATAAAGTCTAAGAGCAAAGGCAGTGAAATTAGCTGAAATTGCACCGATACAGCGAGATTAGGTAAAAGTTCTTATACCTGTCTCGTTTGTTTGTAACCATAATCAGCAAATTTTCTGCACATAGACTGAAGTATTAAAAACTATATACCCATTAAAAACCTGTTTTGATTAGTTTTTCTATCTATACCGGGTGAAATTAGCCTTATTTCAATACTAGGCATATTATCAAAATACCAAACTATTATTTAGCATTTTTAAGGTATTTAATGCCATAATAATTAGATTTATTGCATTTATAAAACCACATTACGTAATTTTATGTGTATACATTAGAAAATAAATCTACTCTGAAAGAAAATATCTTCTAGTTTGTTGTTGGGGGCTGTCATCCCTATTTTTAGCAGTGTTGGTTCGTTCAACTTTCTTTTGCTGCTTAACTTAGTCACGCAAAAAGTCGTTCAAACCGAAATTGTTAGGTTTGGAGACACTTGTCATGGCAAATATACCTGTTTTTTTAACAGCAGAAAAACACCACATCCTTATTGTGGGTGCAAACGCTGGTGCCATGGCCAAAGCTGCACTGTTTTTGGATACAGGCGCGCGCATTACTGTTGTAAGCGTTAATGCCAGTACAGCCATAGATGAAGCAGGCCTTAGCGAAGTCGTGACCGGTGAAAGCAATTTGCGCGCTCATGACCGCCCTTTTTGCGAAGATGATCTTACAGATAAAACACTCGTCTATATTTCTACTGATGATGAGCTAACCGAAGAACGCGCACTGCGCCTTGCAAATGCCCGAAAATTACCCGTGAATGTTGTTGATACCCCGGCAAAAAGTAATTTCACAACCCCGGCGCAATTCAACCGCGGGCCCTTGCAAGTGGCATTTTCCTCTGGCGGCAATGCGCCAGTTTTTGTGCGCCGGCTTAGAAATAGCTTAGAGCAAATAACACCGCCTTCGCTTGGCACACTTGCGGCGGCTGCCGGTACCGTGCGTAATCGCGTAAGAAAAATCATCCCTGACGCCAGCCGTCGTCGCCTGTTTTGGGACCGGCTTTATGACAATGCAGGCAAATATGCTGACTTCGCTGAAACAGAAGTCGAGCAGCTTATCGTTGAAGCCGCAAAAAAACACCGTGTTGGTGCCACATCTGGCCAGGTTCAAATCGTTGGCGCAGGTCCTGGGGACCCAGACTTATTAACCATCAAAGCCCACCGCGCCCTGCAGCAAGCTGATATAATCATCTATGACCGGCTAGTAAGCCGGGACGTACTCGCACTTGCCCGCCGTGACGCTCAGCTGATGTATGTTGGCAAACGTGAAGGCAACCACGGTGTAGGCCAAGACGGCATTAATGAGCTGCTTGTTAAAGAAGCGCTGGCAGGTAAACGTGTCGTGCGCCTAAAGGGCGGTGACCCCTTATTGTTTGCCCGTGCGGGTGAAGAGCTACAAGTATTACGCGCCAACGATATTCACACAGAAATTATTCCGGGCATCAGCGCCTTCCAAGGCATTGCAGCCAGCGCGCAAATCCCGATGACGGACCGCGAGCACAGTAATAGCCTCACGCTTGTAACTGGCCACCTTAAAGACGGCACGTTCAAAGATTGGGCGCGCCTCGCAGGCGAAGATCAGACACTGGCAGTTTATATGGGCGTAAAAAATGCCCCCATCATTTCAGCGGGCCTAATAGACCACGGCGTAAATGGCAGCACGCCTGTCGCGGTTATTGAAAATGGCACCCGCGCCAACGAACGTCGTTTTTACGGCACGTTAGCAACCTTACCCCAGCTTGTTACCCAAAATGCGGTGAAAAGCCCGGCACTATTATTGATCGGTGACGTCGTCAGAAACGCTATCGACCTTGCACCAACAGAGTTTGATGCGCTGATCCAATCAGCCATCGCATAAAGGAGTAGTCAGGAATGGCTAAAAAAATTAAAGGGCCTCAAATGATCCTCGCCAACTATCTTGACGACGGTCGTGTGGTATTTTTTACCGGCAAAGGCTGGAGTGTGACAGCAACTGATGGTGCTTATGCAGAAGGCGATGCGGCAAATGCCTTGCTAGACGAAGCAAACAAAAGTGTTGCTGACAACACTGTCGCAGGCTGCGAACTCATTCCCGCGCTGATAACAGACGGCACGCCTTACCCTTCGCATATGAAACATGTGATGCAAGCCAAAGGCCCTAGCGTGCGCGCTGACCTTGGCTACCAAGTGTCCACTGACTGGGAGGCGCGCTAATGTACGCTTATGACGAATATGACCATGCGCTGGTAAAAGCACGCGTTGATGAATTCCGCGACCAGGTAGAACGCCGCGTTAAAGGCGAATTGACGGAAGAAGAGTTCCGCCCGCTGCGTTTGATGAACGGCCTATATCTTCAGCTGCACGCCTATATGCTGCGTGTGGCAGTTCCGTACGGTACGTTGTCCGCTGACCAAATGCGCCGCCTAGCCCACATTGCCCGTCGGTATGACAAAGGCTACGGCCATTTCACAACGCGCCAAAACATTCAGTATAACTGGCCAAAGCTAAGTGAAACTCCAGACATATTGGAAGAGCTTGCTGAAGTTGAAATGCATGCCATTCAAACATCAGGCAACTGTATTCGCAACGTGACAACCGACCAATTCGCGGGAGCCACTGCTGACGAAGTAGCAGACCCACGCCCCTATGCAGAATTACTGCGCCAGTGGTCAACATTCCACCCGGAATTTAGCTTCCTACCGCGCAAATTTAAATTTGCCATCACGGCTGCGGGGTCTGACCGCGCTGCTGTGAAGTGGCACGATATTGGCCTCATCCTGAAAAAGAATGATGCAGGCGACATTGGCTTTGAAGTGATTGTGGGCGGCGGCATGGGCCGTACACCTGTTATCGGCAAAACCATTCGTGAGTTTCTGCCTGAAGCTGACTTCCTGAGCTATATGGAAGCCATATTGCGCGTATATAACGAGCATGGCCGCCGCGACAACAAATATAAAGCGCGGATCAAAATACTGGTTGAAGCGACAGGCAAGGAAAAATTCACCCGCCAAGTTGAAGAAGAATGGGCGAAAATCAAGCATATCCCTATTGATGTGCCTGCGGAGGAAATCGCCCGCATCACCGCATTTTTTGCACCGCCACCACCACCTGTTCTGGCTGACGAAGATGACGCTGTGAACGCACTTGCCGCCAAGAACTTCATCTTTGCATCTTGGATTAATAACAACACTAATCCACATAAAGTGCCCGGCCATGTGAATGTAACCATCAGCCTGAAACCTCACGGCGGTATTGCCGGAGATGCCACTGCTGAGCAGATGGATCTGGTCGCGGCTCTCGCTGACGAATATAGCCACAGCGAACTGCGGATCAGCCATGAGCAAAACTTGATTTTGCCTCATGTCGCCAAAAAAGACCTGGCCGCTATCTGGGCAGACCTAGACGAAGCAGGCCTTGGTACTGCTAACGTTGGCTTAATAACTGATATGATCGTTTGCCCCGGGCTGGATTATTGCGCGCTTGCAAATGCGCGCTCTATCCCAATCGCACAAGCGATCACGAAGCGCTTTGACGACATGAAACGCATTCAGGATATTGGCCCGCTAAAAGTGAAAATGTCTGGCTGTATCAACAGCTGCGGCCACCACCATGCTGGTCATATCGGCATTCTTGGCGTGGACCGTAAAGGCGAGGAAAGTTACCAGCTGTTGCTTGGTGGCTCTGGCGCGGAAGATGCTTCCAAAGCCGCCATCCTCGGACCTGGCTTTGACGAGCACGGCATTGTAGACGC
>JAESTR010000145.1 GCA_016763495.1 Kordiimonadaceae bacterium | reverse complement strand
TTTTTTACAGCACCGCTACATGCAGCTGAAAACGACATCGTAAGAGTAGAAGGCGACTATACGCTTGAGGCCTTGGAAGATAGCTGGGTTAGGCTAGCGGACGGTGATGGCACAGAAATATGGTCTGGCATTCTGCGGGAAGGTCAATCTTACCGACCGCAAACCAGTGGCGTGCTTTTGCTTTCAACAAGTAATGCTGGTGGTTTGATGCTACAAATTGGCGCAAGTGAAGCTGCTTTACTGGGGACCCGTGGTGAGATCGTTTCTGAGCTGAAACTCGCTGAGGCCAAGCATGTTACCTTGCAAGGCGATGCTTCTTAGGTCCCAAACAGCGCAATTAATCGCTCTATTTCTATTGAATCATGAAATCCTTGCTTTCAGCGAGGCCCGTTCTCATTTATAAGCCTCGTTACTTCGCTTTTTTATTGAGGATTGTCGATGAGCCTTCGACCTTGGAGAGATGTGGTCCGCCGCAAATCCCGCCAGATAATGGTTGGGAATGTGCCTGTTGGTGGGGATGCGCCCATTACGGTGCAAACCATGACCAATACGCTCACGTCTGATGCCTCAGCAACCATTGGCCAAATCCGCCTCGCTGAAGAAGCGGGCGTTGATATCGTGCGCGTATCCTGCCCTGATGAAGCTTCAACAGCTGCAATGTCAGCCATTTGCCGCGCCGCAAATGTGCCAATTGTTGCCGATATTCATTTTCATTATAAACGTGCGCTTGAGGCCGCTGATGCTGGCGCTGCATGCCTGCGCATCAATCCTGGCAACATTGGGTCGACTGAACGGGTGAAAGAGGTTATTCGCGCTGCTAAAGCCAATGGCTGTTCTATGCGCATTGGTGTGAATGCGGGCTCGCTCGAAAAGCACTTGTTGGAAAAATACGGGGAGCCTTGCCCTGATGCGCTGGTGGAAAGCGCGCTTGAGCACGCCCGAGTATTAGAAGATAATGATTTTTTTGATTTTAAAATCAGCGTTAAAGCATCTGATGTGTTTTTGGCTGTAGCGGCTTATCACGGATTAGCCGAAGCATGTGACTATCCCCTGCACTTGGGCATAACTGAAGCTGGCGGTTTGCGCAGCGGAACAGTTAAGTCCTCCATCGGTATGGGCTCGCTTTTGTGGGCCGGTATTGGTGATACAATCCGTGTGTCGCTTTCTGCTGAGCCTGAAGAAGAAGTAAAAGTAGGCTACGAGATGCTCAAGTCCCTAGGGCTGCGGCATCGGGGCGTTCAGATTATTTCTTGCCCATCTTGTGCGCGGCAGGCCTTTCCTGTGATTAAAACCGTTGAATTACTGGAAAAGCGCCTGAGCCATATTCACACGCCGCTTAGCCTGTCCATCATTGGGTGCGTGGTAAACGGCCCGGGTGAAGCACGTGAAACTGATATCGGCCTGACCGGTGGCGGCCAAGGAAATCACATGGTGTATCTGTCTGGTGTGACAGACCATAAGATTAAAGACGAGAGCCTCGTTGACCATATAGTAGAGCTTGTTGAGGCAAAAGCTGCGGAACTAGATGCCGCTGCCGCCGCCGCTGAAAGCAATTAGATAAAACCGAAGGATTAAACAGTGTCCAAGCTGCAACCAGCGCGCGGAACGCGTGATATATATGGTGAAGAAGCCCGCAACATGACTGCTGTGGTGGACCATTTTAAGCGCGTGTCAGCGGCTTACGGATTTGAAGAGTTTGTGCCGCCAATCTTTGAGTTCACCGAGGTGTATAAGCGCCCCCTAGGCGAAGCGTCTGATATTGTTTCGAAGGAAATGTATACCTTTGAAGACCGGGGTGGTGAGGAGCTAACGCTGCGGCCTGAATTTACCGCAGGTGTGTGCCGGGCATTCATTTCAAACGGTATGCAACAGAATATGCCGTGTAGATTAGCCAGCCATGGCCCTGCTTTCCGGTATGAGCGCCCGCAAAAAGGTCGATACCGCCAGTTCCATCAGTTGAATGCTGAGCTGATTGGCCAAGATAGTCCTGAAGCTGATATTGATTTGATAGCCATGGCTTGGCGCTTGCTGAAAGACCTCGGGCTGGGTGACAAAGTGGTTCTTCAACTGAACTCCCTTGGGGATAAGGAAAGCCGCACTGCTTATCGTGAAAAACTGGTGGCCTACCTTGACGGCCATTTGGATACATTGTCGGAAGACAGTAAGCGCAGGCTAAAAACAAACCCTTTACGTATTCTTGACAGTAAAGATGAAGCTGACAAAGAAATTGTGGCGAACGCGCCGTTGCTGTCTGACTGCTTGAATGAAGCTTCCAGTGTATTTTTTAGCAGTGTTAAGACAGGCCTTGAAGCAGTTGGCGTGCCGTTTGTACATAATGAGCGCCTTGTGCGCGGTATGGACTATTATACCCATACGGCCTTTGAATTTGTAACTGAGCATCTGGGCGCGCAGGGTACGGTGCTTGCTGGTGGGCGGTACGATGGCCTCATTGAACAACTAGGTGGCCCAGCTGTGCCCGGTGTAGGCTGGGCAGCAGGTATCGAGCGCCTTGCTATGTTGTCTGAGCTCGGCGAAATGCCTGCGCGCGGTATAGTAATTATGCCCATGGGCGAAGCTGCAACGCTGAAAGCATTTGAGCTCGCGGAAGATATGCGCTCAGTGGGTGCTGCCGTGACAGCAGATCGCAGCGGCAATATGAAAAAACGTATGAACAGGGCTAACAAAACCAACGCACGCCTCGCGGTTATTATCGGTGATGACGAGCTTGAGAAAGCTGTTGTAACGGTGAAAGACCTTGATAGTGGCGAGCAAAATCAAGTGGCATTTGCGGACCTTGCAGCCACCGTTAAAGTGTAAGGAACACTGCGATGATTTCAGATGAACGCATTGAACAGTTGCTTACGCGCTATGACTATTTAGAGCATGCGCTGGCAACACCGGGTGAATACTCCAACGAAGAGTTTGTAAAACTCAGCAAAGAATATTCAGACCTTGGTCCAGTAGTGGAAGCTTCTACCGCATTGAAGGTAGGCCGGCAGGAAATGGTTGATCTTGCCGAATTAATGGCTGGTGATGACGCTGAGATGAAAGAGCTGGCGCAGGAAGAGTTTTTGGCGCTAAAAGAAAAACTACCTCTTATGGATAAGGCACTTTCTGTTAGGTTGCTGCCTAAAGATGCCGCGGACGAACGTTCAGCAATTTTGGAAATTCGCGCTGGCACGGGTGGCGATGAGGCTGCGCTGTTCTCGGGTGATTTGTTCCGCATGTATGAGCGCTATGCTGTGCTGCAAGGTTGGAAAGTAGAAGTGATTTCTACATCGGCCTCTGAAGCAGGGGGCTTTAAAGAAGTAATTGCCAATATTGCCGGTAAAGGTGTGTTTGCCAAGCTGAAATTCGAGTCCGGCGTGCACCGTGTGCAGCGGGTACCAACAACTGAATCTGGCGGGCGTATCCATACCAGTGCTGCCACTGTGGCTGTGCTGCCAGAAGCTGAAGAAGTTGACGTGGATATCAAGCCGGGTGATTTGCGTATTGATACAATGCGGGCATCAGGCTCAGGCGGGCAGCATGTAAATACTACTGATTCTGCTGTGCGGATTACTCACTTGCCTACTGGTATTATCGTGGTGCAGAGCGAAAAATCACAGCATAAAAACCGTGACAAAGCCATGAAGATTATGATGGCACGGCTGTATGATCTTGAGCGGCAAAAACTGGCTGATGAACGGTCGCAAAACCGCAAATCACAAGTAGGCTCCGGCGATAGGTCAGAGCGTATTCGCACTTACAATTTCCCGCAAGGCCGGGTGACAGATCACAGGATTGGTCTGACATTGCATAAGTTGGACCAAATTTTGGCTGGCGAAGGCTTGGCTGAAGTGGTTGGTGCGCTGATTGAAGAAGATCAGGCAGAAAAACTTTCTGCGATGGAAGAAGCTATTTGAGCCTGAACCAACCGATAGTGACTTTGGTGCGTGCCGCCGCAGAAAAACTGGCGGCTGCGGGAAATACGACTGCCAAACTGGATACTGAATTTCTGATGGCGCATATCCTGGGGTGTGAGCGAGCCGGGCTTTACACATTTTCCAGGGATCTGAGTAAAGCAGAACAAAACAAATTTGATAGATATGTTGAGCAGCGCTTAACGGGTGAGCCCGTTGCCTATGTTCTTGGCGAGCAAGCCTTTTGGACACTGGACTTGAAAGTGAATGAACACACGCTTATCCCGCGACCAGACACTGAAACATTGGTGGAGGCAGTCCTTAGCCGTACAAGAAATAGCGTGCCAGAAACAATATTAGACCTTGGTACGGGCAGTGGCTGTATTTTACTCAGTTTACTGTCGGAGCTAAAATCTACAAATGGGTTGGGTGTGGATATCTCATCTGGCGCGTTAGCTGTGGCTATGGAAAATGCGACGGCAAATGGTATGTTGGCTCGTACTGCCTTTGAGACAAGTGATTGGTTTTCGAAAGTAGATCGCCCCGATGGTGGGTTTTCGGTCATTGTTTCCAATCCACCCTATATCCCAGAGGCCGATATAAAAGACTTGATGCCTGATGTGCAGAATTTTGAGCCGCTGAGTGCGCTGGAAGGCGGGCCTGACGGATTGGGGCCTTACCGTATTATAGCGGATGAGGCAGGGGCTTATTTGACTGATTCTGGGCTTGTAGCCGTTGAAGTGGGCATACATCAGGCAGAAGATGTGGTTTCGTTGTTTTCTACTGCAGGCTTTATAAATATTGAAAAACATAAGGATTTAGCGGGGATTGAGCGTGTTGTGAGTGCAATAAATCACGTTGATTGAAATTGACGCTTGGAAAAGGGACGGATAGAGGCTACTGTGTAAATGTCTTTGATGTTAGCCACTATTGTAGGTGGCCCAAGGACGCACCCGAACATAATCGAATATCGATCTCGGAGAGCTGGCAGAGGTATCTGTCTAATTGAAAATTTCAAATACTGTTGGTAACAATTTCGTATGAAACAGGCTCAAAACGCGCGTAAGCAGCGTTCTCGTACCGCGCCTCGCAAAGGTGGCGGCAGAAGTAATAACGGTGGTGGTAGCGGCAATAACCGTTCCGATAACCGACCTCGGGGTAACCCGAAGCAACTACTGGAAAAATATAAAACTCAGGCACGTGATGCCTTGCAGGCTGGTGAACCAGTGAATGCTGAGTATTTTTTCCAGTTCGCAGATCATTACCAGCGTTTGGTGAATGAAATGCAGGCTAATTCCAATACTAGAGATCAGTCTAGTAATAGGGACCAGTCTAATACTAGAGATCAGTCCAATACTAGGGACCAATCTAGTAACAGGGACCAGTCCAACAACAGAGACCAGCCCAATAGTCGGGACCAGAGCAGTAGAGAACAAAATACGCAGCAAGGCGATGATGGCCAGCAGCGTAATAATAATCGCCGCGGCAGGAACAACCGGAGCAGGGAACAGCGCAATGAACGTGTAGAGCAGCCAGCTGAAGAACAGCCGGTTGAACAACAGGTTCAAGCCCAAGTTGTCAATCACGCTGATGAAAAGCCAGTAGTTGTTAAGCCAGTAGTTGCTGAGGCAGTTGTGGCAAAATCTGTTGATTTGGCGTCAGGCGACCAGCCAACTGAAGTGCACCCCGAGTTGAACTTAGGGGACTCGAAAACGGCGGCTGAAGAAAAGCCAAAGCGCCGTGCGCCGCGTCGCCGTGCCGCCCCAAAAGCTGATGCGGTTAAAGGTGCAGATGATGAAGAAGCACCGAAGCCAAAAGCTCGCAAGCCACGCAAGCCTAAAGCAGCAGTGAAAGCGGAGCCCAAAGCAGAGCCCAAAACAGACGGTGAGGCAGCTGCGTAACAGCTAAGCTGATTGGAAGATTTTATAAAAGCGGTTCCTTAGGTGACCGCTTTTATTTTGCCAACTTCGGTTCTCGTAGAACGGAATATGGCGGTTCAAAACTGACTTCAAGGTCGCGCATCCGGCGCTCTGCATCTGGGGCCCTTTTGGAAACATCCAATTACATGGACGTGTCGCTGGACAGGCTGAGAGTACAGATTGGCTACCCGGATTTTTACCAGTAATTCAACAAGTATGGCATATTTGAGCAAGAAACGAGCCTTGCAGGGTGTTAGTATTCTCAAGTTAAAGTCTTGATTGCTGGTGCGTGGAAACATATGAGAAGGCGCGAAGCCTTGAGCAGGTTGCCGGGCAATATAGCCGGGGCTATAAATCTCAACTGCCTTCAAAAAATCATCTCTATCAAAATCACCTCCGACCATATCTTAAGGTAGGTTCGATTTTTTATTGGACCCTAGCTTGTCCTGCTTGCCGTGGGAATGCTTTTATATAGGCTTCATCTAATTCCTGTATCAGTTTCTGGGCTTTTTCTGTTCGTTTTGAGACATGAAAATATACTGAGGATTTACCCACATTAATTGACGATATAGCAGTAATCCCTAATTTTTTCATGGCTCGTAAAGATGGCAATTCGTAATTCAATAAATAGGGAGCTCGTTTAGCTAACAATAGTTTAAAAGCCAGAAGATGACTTGGTGCTTCGATGAAGTGTGAGGCTTTGTTCACTTGCTCAAATTTTGTCCGGTAGCCATTATATTTATAACCATGAACTGTAATCACTGGTCCAGTTATATTACTCCAATCCCATTGCTCAAGGGGGGCTAAGCTATAAAGGTTAACCTTCATATTTATGACAGGTACCTGACCACTGAGGGTAGACTGGCTGAAAGCAGCCTCGCCGCGCACACGAACCCAAATATCTACCTTCCCAATGATCACGTTTTGGGACAATCGTTTGATGGGGAATTGCTTCATGACATAGCTGTATGGCAATTGTGCCATGGTTTTTTCAGTTAGTTCAGTCATAGCACCAGTTAGCTTGCCGTCTTTTTTATAAACATATGGCGGGATAAATGTATAGCCGATGATCAATGGGCCTTCCCTACCTGTAGGGGCGGCATTTGCGGATGGTAAGAGAGTGACGGATGCCAGCAGCATAAGCATTGAACTTATTATTTGCAGGCTTTGTTCTTTCATTGTGAGAGGGTTACTTTGGCAGGAAGAGCAGAAAAAGCTGCTTCAAGTTCAGCCAGTAGCAGATGGCCGTCTTTTATGTGTTGGGACACATGGAAA
>JAESTR010000144.1 GCA_016763495.1 Kordiimonadaceae bacterium | reverse complement strand
TCGAAGCGCGTGCCGAGGAATTTGGCACCGATATAGATACGCTGAAAGCCAAGTTTGCGAACATTATGGAAAAAGCTGCGGACGAAGGTGGTTTCAGCGATCCGAAAAGCTTCCTGAAAGGCCTTACTGCTGACGAACGCGAAATCATACAAATCACCCAAGGGCTAGCAGATCCTATCTCTAAGCAGGGTATTGATGGTCTGTCAGATGAGGGGGCGTTGAACTTATTGTTACCGAACGGTGCACAGCGTGATTGGAACGGGGACGCCTTATATACAGTTGGGCGAGGCCATGGTTTTCGTTTCCCAACGGATAGCACGCCGCCTCATGTAAAAGCTGCATGGGAAGAAACAGTCACGGGTATGGGTGAGAAAGGCCTAATGTTGGCTGAAGGTAAGATGATGATAAATTTAATGAGCGCAAACTCTAAGCAGGATGCGGCAGGCAATTTTGTAGGGTTTTATGAGCCGGGGGATAAAGAGTTTCGGGACCCATTTAGTGATTTTGACTTTGCCCGCAATGCTAAGATGAATTTAGCCTTCAATGAACACGTCCGTGGCCAGATATCAGCAGATCAATATCAGCGCGATAAAACGTTTTGGTCAAAATTTGGCCGCGCACTTGATGGCGAAACCAGCGCTTAATACATATTTTAGCGACAAGCACGGTCATACGCTGGCCGTGCTTGCAGCCGTTCCCAGTAGGCCGCAGTGTTGGGCGTGAGCACTTCCTCAATGCCAAGTAAGACGGCGTGATGAATAGCAAAGCCCACACATATATCAGCAATAGTGAAGCGGCCTGCACATAAATAGTCTCGTGTTTCCAATGCAGTTTCAACACTGCGCATTCGGGCGAGGAACCATTTTCGGTAATCTTCAGCTACTTGCGGGCTGCGGCGCTCTTCAGGCTCAAGCACGGTGTATCGTAGTATCAGTGCTTGCGGAAAAGTGAAGGTGGCATCTGACCTATGTAACCAATTCAGGTAATCGCCATATTCAGGGTCGTCGGGGGTTACAGCTAGGTCTGTTGGGCCGTGCTTTTCCACTAGATAATGGCAAATAGCTGCGGATTCCGTCATGTTTAAGTTGCCATCTACATAACAAGGAATGGTGCCTAGTGGATTTATCTCTTTATAGCCGGGCACGGTATAGCGTGGCGGGAAAGGCATGGTTTCCAGCGTGAAATCTACCCCAAGTTCCTCAAGTGTCCAGAGAGGCCGCATAGAACGGGTATTAGTGCAGTGATATAATGTGGGCGCCATGGAAGGTCCTTTCTCTTTACGTCAGAGGCCAATTCAAGCTTTGGTAAGAAAACTAGGGCGACGTGCTCTGAAGTCTATTTTTATAGATATTCACTGGGTAGAGGCAATTTTACTGGCTGCCCGTCAGGGTGTACACTGAATATAACCGCCTCGCATAGGACGATAAGGGGCTATGTGATTAGGTGGGCGCAAAAATGATAGAATGTCTTCCTCGCGAATTGTGAATATTGTAGCGTTTTTTAAAGAATGGCTAACCTCTGTTGCCCTGAAAGGCTTTAGATATTTCAGCAAACTAGCAACACAAAAATAATCAAGTTGGCCCCCACAGGTAAATTCAATACAAGTACGGCATCTACAGTTTGAGGGAATACTATGATTGAGTTAACCATTGCGGCTGCCGAAAGCCCGGACCCGGTGTTGGATTTACTGTTGCTTGCTGACCCACAAGAAGCGCTGGTACGAGAGTATGTTGCTGACGGCAAGTTATATACTGCCACATGGGATAACCTTACAGTGGGTGTGTTTGTACTGTTGCCGATTGATGACGATTTGTGGGAGTTGAAGAATATTGCTGTGTCACCTGAGTGGCAAGGAAAAGGCGTAGGTAAGAGGTTACTTCAAGAGGCTATTGCTGCTGCTAAGGAATTGGGCGCCAAATCGTTGGAGGCTGGTACTGGCAACAGCAGTCTTGACCAGCTGGCTTACTACCAGAAAGCAGGGTTTCGTATGGACCGCATCGCCAAGAATTTCTTCACACTCAACTATGATGAACCGATTTTTGAAAATGGTATCCAGTGCCGGGATATGGTGTTTCTGAAACTGAACTTGGAAGGGTGAGTATGATTAGGTGTGTATCCGTAATTAAAAATGTGCTGGCGGCCATTTTGTTTGTAAGCTCTTTTGCAGCACAAGCCGATACTGTGTGCGTGCCGCCACTTCCGGTGGCGCATAGTAACAATGCTGTGGCTACAATGGTGGTGAATGGTGAGCCGGCTTTGTTCAGTTTTGCTGGGCTGCAGGAAGGCAAAACATGGGCTGATACGTCCAAAGAATCTTATATGTATGTGTCGGGCACAGGTGCATGGCAACAACTGCCTGATGTGCCAGTGAAGGAAGGTCGGCTTGCTGCTACTGCCGAGGCTGTTGGGGCCTTTGTATATTTCTTTGGCGGCTATACCGTTGCGGAAGACGGTAGCGAAATTTCCGCGCCTGAGAATTTTAAATTCAACCCCATCGCACGCACTTACACTCGCATCGCTGACATGCCTGTGCCCGTGGATGATGCGGTTAGTTTTGTATATCAAAACCGCTACATCTACATGGTGTCAGGTTGGCATGACACGGGCAATGTGCGTGATGTGCAGTTTTACGACACAAAAACAAATACATGGGCAAAGGCCACAGATTACCCTGGTAATCCAGTGTTTGGCCATGCAGGCGGTATTGTCGGGAGCCAGTTTGTCATCGCGGACGGGGTTGCTATGCTGGGTAAAGACGAAAAAGGCCGTCGCGAATTCGGCACAGTGAATGAAGGCTGGATGGGCACTATTGATCCCGCTGACCCCTCACAAATTACATATCGCCGCTTACCGCAGTTGCCGGGCAGGGGCCATTACCGCATGGCAGGTGCAGGCGATGAAAGTGGTCAGCGTGTACTTTTTGTAGGTGGCACGGCAAACGCCTATAACTTTAACGGTATTGGCTATAACGGTGAGCCTTCCAAACCCACCAAACATGTATTCGCATGGGATTTTGGTAAAGACAATTGGGTCGCGTATGAAGATAAACCCGCCGCCAGTATGGACCATCGCGGCTTACTGAAATGGCAGGGCGGCTGGATTACTATTGGTGGGCTGACAAAGGGGCAGAGTGTAAGTGCTGCAATGATGGGAATTGAAAGCCAATGTCCAAATGAATAAACTGCTAACCTAGTTTCGGCTTAGGCAGTTAGGGCATTGAGGGGGAGAGAAGAAATGAATATTTTCACTATATTGGTGGTCGCGGTAGGTTTGATTGCAGCTGAGCCAACCAAAGAACCAACCATACAACAGGTTACTGAAGCCGTGGTGCAGGAGCAATTGGATGCATATAATGATGCGGACCTAGAGCGGTTTGTGGCCACTTTTTCGGAGGATATGGTGGCTGTGAAATATCCCGGTGAAATTTTATTTTCGGGTCATGAGGGCTTGCGAAAATCTTATGGTGATTTTTTTAAAGACAGTCCTAACCATGAGGTTTTCATCAAGACCCGAACAGTGCAGGGTAATAAAGTGATTGATGTAGAACTCTATTCTAAAACAGGTAAACGGGAAGATGTTCGTCCTGGCTTTTATGTTGCTATCTACACTGTCGAAAACGGCAAAATAACGCGCATGGAATTTGTAAACCCGAAGTGAGGCAGGTGGTTAGACTAGCAGGAGTTTGCTAGTGTGCAGCGTGCAGGCTTTCTTGCAGTTATACTTCTGAAGATATTTTCTTGGATATCATGAGCACCGCTAAGGCGGCTAAAGCAGGTAGGGCCTGCACATAAAGAATGCTGGAGCCCACGGTTACTGCGCCAAAAACACCGGCCACAAGTACACATGTTAGAAAGAATATTTTCAGGTCGTTGCGTTTAGCATAGAGAGCCCAAACTAAACCGACAGCCAAAAACCCGTTATATAATCCTTGGTTAGCAGCAAGGGCTGCGCTGGCTTCGGCAAACTCTGGTGTCAGTTTAAATGTTTTGTGCCCAATAGGCGTATTCCACAAAAACATTTCTAGGACCATGAACCAGATATGGCTAAGCGCGACGATGCCGGTAAGAATATTTGATACAAGTTTCACGATATGCCCCCTTAGAAATATATTATGAGAGTGATTTAAAGCCCAACATCCCAGCAATCTTTTATGACTACTTTTTGTATCCAGAGATTTTTCCAGCGGGTCTTTTTCTCGTCTGCTGAAAGGGATTGTGGGTTGGAAATTTCGGCTGCGGGGTAAGCGTCTCGGTTTTCCATTGCGCGGCGGTTCACTGCGCCTCTGCGGTGATCGTCAATATCGCAGGTTACAGCGGGTACAACACCGCAGCGCTGGCATATCCATAAGCGTGCACTATCCGAGCCTTGAGAATAGAGGCTGAGCGCAGCTTCATTTTGAATTTGAATTTCAAGCGACGCATCTGCTGCAGAAACCCATTCAGCGCCGTGGGCCATGCAAAAATCGCAGTCGCAGGCGCGTGGTGTCATGTCAGCTGGTGCGACATCCGTTTCGACACGCACAGTGATGTTGCCGCAGTAACAGCCGCCAACTAAAGTACCCATAACATTTGCTCCCCCGAGAAATCACGACCTGCTGATAGCCGCCAGCAAAAGGAGCCTAGTCGGGCTTTAGCTATGACACAAGGGCTAGCGGTGAAAATGGCCATGTTTCCGACGCCGATGGAAGCTTTGAACGGCGCGTAAAAAATCACACGGGCATTCGTTTCTCTTTAAAACTGGTCAGAATTTTGAAAAATGGTTTTATTCCCCCTGTTCAAGACGTCTAAATCTGCTAATAAAGAGGCCAATCGCTGCCATTTCGGTGGGCAGGCGAACAGATATAGTAACTCGAGACAGGATAAAGGTAACCATGGCTGGCCATTCCAAGTTTAAAAACATTATGTACCGCAAAGGCGCCCAAGATAAAAAGCGCTCAAAAATGTTCTCTAAATTCAGCCGGGAAATCACGGTTGCTGCAAAAATGGGCGGCCCTGAAGTAGACAGTAACCCGCGCCTTCGTTTGGCCATTGCCACAGCGCGCGCACAGTCTATGCCGAAAGATAACATCCTGCGCGCTGTTCAAAAAGCCTCAGGCGGTGATGCCGCCAACTATGACGAAATGCGCTATGAAGGCTACGGCCCTGGCGGCATTGGTGTGATCGTAGAAACGCTGACAGATAACCGTAACCGGACGGCCTCGGACGTGCGTACGATATTTGCCAAAGCAGGCGGCAACTTGGGCGAAAGTGGCTCCGTTGGCTTTATGTTCGACCGGGTTGGTGAAATTAACTACCCAGCGGATGTTGCCGATGCAGATACAATGTTTGAAGCGGTACTTGAAGCCGGTGCGGACGAAGTTGAATCTGACGATGACGGCCACGCCATTTATACTGAGGGGGGCGACTTACACGCTGTTGTTTCAGCTCTCACCGAAGCACTTGGTAGTGAACCTGTTGGCGCAAAGCTCATTTTTAAAGCAAAAGAGCCGATGCTGCTTGATAAAGATGGCGCAGAGAAAATGATGCGTCTGATCGATACGCTTGAAGATAATGACGATGTGCAAACAGTATCTGGTAATTTTGATATTCCAGAAGATGTTCTTGAGGCACTTGCTGCAGAGTAAGTTAAACTCAAGCAGCTCTGGGGAGGGCGCGAAATTCAATGCGTTTATTAGGGCTTGATCCGGGATTACAAAAAACAGGTTGGGGTATTGTGGAAAGTCACGGTTCCCGCCTCATCCACATTGCAAATGGCACTGTAAAATCAACCAGTAAAAAATCTCTGGCTGAACGGCTCGTGGAATTGTACGACGGCTTGACCGAAGTGGTGGCTGAGTGGCAGCCACATTCATGTGCTGTTGAAGAAACTTTCGTTAATAAAAACCCCACCAGTACGCTCAAGCTAGGGCAGGCGCGGGGCATTGCGCTGTTGGTACCGTCGCAGGCAGGTATACCTGTGGCTGAATATACACCAAACCACGTGAAAAAATCAGTGGTGGGTGCTGGCCACGCTGGTAAGGACCAAGTAGAAGCCATGGTGCGTATTTTACTGCCGGGCATTCAAATAAATGGGCCAGATGCAGCAGATGCGCTTGCAGTTGCAATCTGCCATGCGCATCATGCGGTAACAGCGGCAAATATCGGGGTGAATATCAGGTGATAGCAAAGTTAAAAGGGCTGGTAGACAGCATTGGCGACGGCTGGATGATCCTCGACGTAAACGGTGTCGGGTATTTAGTGCATGCCAGTAGCCGCACGCTTTCCAATATGCCGCAACCGGGCGAAGCTGTTGGAGTGCATATTGAAACTGTTGTGCGCGAAGATGCAATCACCCTGTTTGGTTTTTGCGATGTGGCTGAAAAAGATATGTATCAATTATTGACAAGCGTGCAGGGCGTTGGTGCCAAGGTCGGTTTAGCCATACTTTCCACAATGGCACCAAACGAATTACAAAATGCCATCGCAGCCCAAGACAAAACAGCTGTTTCCCGCGCCAAAGGTGTCGGCCCCAAAGTGGCAGGTCGTATCGTTAATGAACTGAAAGACAAAGTAACAGGCTTAGTGTTTAAAACGCAGGGTGTGCAGGCATCTGCTGTGGGGGCACCAGCAGCGCCCATAAATGGTGCGCTAGAAGATGCTATTTCTGCGCTTGCGAACCTTGGTTACCGTCCAACCGATGCGCACGGTGCTGTGGCAAAGGTTATCGATGAACTTGGTGAAGACGCAGATGTCGCTGCAATTGTACCGGCGGCGTTGAAGCATTTGAGTAGTCTTGCATGAGCGAAGAAGACGACAGAATTGTAACCGGCGCTGAGACAGGTGCAGACACCCTAGATCACGGTTTGCGGCCGCAAACGCTCAACGAATTTATCGGCCAGCAACAAGCACGTGAAAACCTACAGGTGTTTATTGAAGCAGCACGGTCTCGCGGCGAAGCGATGGACCATGTGTTGTTTTATGGCCCGCCGGGGCTTGGCAAAACGACATTAGCACAAATTGTATCGCGTGAACTTGGCGTGAATTTCCGAGCGACATCAGGGCCGGTCATCACAAAAGCAGGTGATTTGGCCGCGCTTTTGACGAACTTGCAAGACAGAGATGTGTTATTCATTGACGAAATTCACCGGCTTAATCCTGCAGTAGAAGAAATTCTGTATCCAGCAATGGAAGACTTTCAGCTTGATCTGATTATTGGTGAAGGCCCTGCGGCACGCTCAGTGCGGATTGACTTGCCTCAGTTCACTTTAGTGGGAGCAACAACACGGTCTGGGCTTATCACCAAACCATTACGAGACCGTTTTGGTATCCCCACTCGGCTTGAGTTTTATAGTACCGAAGAGCTCACTGAAGTGGTGCGTCGTGCTGCTCGGTTGCTTGACCTTGGTATCACTGACGACGGCGCACGCGAAATAGCAGCCCGCTCTCGCGGTACACCGCGTATTGCCG
>JAESTR010000143.1 GCA_016763495.1 Kordiimonadaceae bacterium | reverse complement strand
TGAAACACCGGCCAGCGCCTTCATCGCCACTAGCTCAGGCCCGCTGAAAATGAAGGGCACCAACGCAGGCATGGCGGGAAGAACAGCAAGGCCAAACTGACGCGCAACACGGTAGCCAAAATCAGTGGCTCCCATTTTGGGTATAGAAACACCGCCGCTGGCTATGATCAGCTTCGGGGCGTTTAAAATACCTTGGTCCGTTTCCAGCGAATACCCGCTTTCAAGTTTACGCACCTTTTCGATGTTCACACTTGTTTTCAGCGTCACACAGGCTGATGTACATTCATCAAGCAGTATTTGAAGAATTTTGCCAGCCCCTTGATCACAGAAAAGCTGCCCCAAGGTTTTCTCATGCCATGTAGCACCTCCGCTCGCGAGCAAATCCATAATATCCCACGGCGTATACCGGCTAAGGGCAGACTTCATAAAATGAGGGTTTTGGCTAATATAAGCCTGCGGCACCGTATCTTGATTGGTGAAATTACACCTGCCACCGCCTGATATAAGTATTTTTGCGCCGGGCTTTTTACTGCGCTCAAGCAACAGCACTTGTTTACCGCGTTTGCCTGCCGTTAGCGCGCACATCAGGCCCGCTGCACCTGCTCCAACAATGATCACATCAAAGGTCATATCGGCCTTATGGCCTAAGTTGGGTGCTTATGTCACGCGCCAATCGTCTATACTTCTTTAAATCTGTTAGGGCCGGTTTTTAGTTGCGTTCAATGCTTTGACATTGATGTCATTAGAGAATTCAGCATGATGAGGTTGATAAGAGTGACAAAATCGCTACAATCCGTCTCGGAGGATTATTTTCGGCTATTTTACTTGAGTTTGAGCAATACGGTGCAACACATAATGGTACTTTATTAACAAACTTTTGTTAAAACGCGGGAATGGGCACAAATCGAAGCTAATCAATATTGAGTTTTTAGGGGACTATTCGTAATGACAGGGCTTGAGAGTACTTCACAGACCAGACTGCTCACAATCAAAAATCTTTTGTTAGTAGTAACCGGCATTTTAGTATTGATTGTCGGATTGATGTCTGCCAATCAGCTTTATAGCGCGAGCAAAGACCTGAGCAAGGCCAACCGTGCCATGGAGCTTAGCTCTCTCATCGATGACATTGTAACCCTCAAACTTTCTCTCAGTGGCGAGCGAAATTATACTCAAACCGCCTATGGTTTTGACGGTGCCGCCCCCGATAGCTTCATGACAAAAATTTCTATAAACCGCAGTGCTGTCCAAAATTCGTACAATAATATCCGCACATATTTACAGGATTTGCCAGATTTCGACGGGGAAGACGGCAATGAAAAAAAATATGCCGCTGCTAACAAGACCTTCAAGCAATTTGAGAAAAAACTATTTGAAGCCCATAAGGCGTATGCCACCTTACATCAAATTATTGACACAGACCTGACAACCGGGAGCCGAGACAGCTCAGGCAGTAAGGTGAGCCGTGCAATTAATAAGCTCGTTGACGCTGCTGCAAAAGTGCGGACTGAAATAGAATCAAACTATGATTTTGGTGATGACCGTATCGCAGTTGTAAACCGGTTGAAATACCAGTTGTGGGTTATGATTGAATTTGCTGCTCGTGAAGCGGCCTCCTTGGGCGAGCACGTCGCGTCAGGCAAGATTATTAATCAACGTACGCAGGACAAAGGCTGGGAATATGGCGGCCTTGGCAAGGGCGCTTGGACGCAAGTACAAGGCATTGCAGTCTCAACAACCGCTTCAGAAAAAATTGTTGGGCAGTTAGATGAAATTCAAGCGGTATTTTTTGATGATTTTGCTGATAAGCGCTTTGGCTTATACGACCTGTCTGGTGAGGCTGCTGACGATGCAGAAGATATCCATACGGTAAAAGTAGATTATGAGCTAAGCCCTGAAGATTGGATGGATATCGCGAATAATGCTGTTGAACCCGTGACGATGATGAGCTCTCACGCGAATGCACTATCGCAAAAATTAAATGAAGACGCAGTATCCAGTGCAACAACGGCTATGGTAGGTTCCAGTGCATTGATTATAATTGTACTTGTCGTTGGCGGCCTTGCTTTCTGGGTAGTTATTTACCGCGTTGTGAAGCCGGTTGATGCCTTGTCGGACACGATGATCGTGCTGGCTGACGGCACTTTGGAAGTCGATGTACCAAACACAGACCGAGCTGACGAAGTGGGTGACATGGCACGCTCGGTGCAAATCTTTAAAGAAAATGCTATTGAACGCCGCGAGTTGGAAACACAGCAGCGCGAAAAAGAAGAAACTGACCGCAAGCGCCAAGAAGAAGAAGAAACAAACCAGCGTGAGCAGCAAGAGGTCCAGCGGAAACGCGAAGAAGAACAAGCCGAACAGTCTCGTACTGAACGTCGCTCAGCAATTCTTAACCTTGCAGACCAATTCGAAGAAAGTGTCTTAGCGGTTGTGGAATCCGTTTCAACATCCGCACGGGAAATGGAAACATCTGCGACTAGCTTATCCCAAACTGCGGAAGACACATCACAAAAATCAAACGTTGTGGCTAATGCAGCACAACAAGCGAGCAGCAATGCACAAATGGTGGCCAGTGCTGCAGAGGAGCTTTCTGCCTCTGTTAGAGAAATCACCGGTCAGACCAGTATGTCTAGCGCTGCCGCCCGTGATGCGGTTACTCGCACTGAGACAGCGGGCCAAGACATCGAAAACCTTGCCGTTGCAGGTCAGAAAATTGGCGATGTTGTTAAACTTATTAATGACATTGCTGAGCAAACAAACTTGCTTGCCCTGAACGCCACCATTGAGGCAGCCCGCGCCGGTGACGCAGGTAGAGGCTTTGCCGTTGTTGCAAACGAAGTGAAATCATTGGCCAACCAAACGGCTCGTGCGACGCAGGAAATCACCGAGCAAGTGAACAGCATGCAAGCAGCATCAACCACTGCTGTCACGTCCATCAATGAGATTAAAACCATCATGGGCAATATTGAAGCGACATCGGTTTCCATCGCATCAGCTGTGGAAGAACAAGATGCTTCAACGCAAGAGATCGCACGGAACGTATCTGAAGTGTCCTCCGGCACGGAAGAAGTTACAGCCAACATCAATGATGTAAGCCAAGGTGCGACATCAACCGGCAGTGCGGCAACTCAAGTACTGTCATCAGCGCAGCAAATGACCCAACAATCTGATGAGCTAAGGGATCAAGTAGAGAAGTTCCTTGAAACTATCCGCGCTGAGTAACCTTTGTTACTTACTGCATTCTCTGGAGCAAGATATTCTCCGGAGGGGAAATATTCCCTGAACGGATTTTCAGATAGGAAGCAGCTGAAACTTGAATTTTTAAAGGCGCAGCCCCACCGGGTTTGCGCCTCTATCATCGGTGGTTACATTAGCATTGAGGCTTATCGAATGCGCCAGCTGATCGGCAGCAAAAATGAAAGCTGCGCGTCTGACAGGCTGTCCGGTGGTTTTGGAAAAGGGTTAAGCCGCTTCATCATCTTAGGAATAGCCTTATCGAGAATAGCCTGCCCAGTGGGTGTCACTACTTCATAATCCAATATTTCCCCGGATCGCGCTAAGGTGACCCGTACTTTAGCTCTACCTTCGATCTCGCGTGAAATTGCAGACCTTGGATAAACATGTTTTTTTGCGATAAGTTTGGCAACTTTTTTTCGCCACTCAAGCATTTCATCAGCCTCAGCCGCCTGTGGTGGTTGCACCACCATCAATGAAAAAGCGACTAAAAGCGAAAGAGCTTTTACAATATTTCTAAAACCATAAACTTTAACACTCTGCATAAAAATCTCCCATATGGCCTGCCTCCATTCGGCCCACAAACCATAGATAGGCACTAGCTAAAGCAAATTACATCGCTTCGCTGGCCAGCTTTTGTTGTTTTCTACCAATAAAGTATAATGCCTTATTGTTAATTTTTTCTCCACGCCAGAAAAGCTGCCAGAATAGGCAGCATTTCTCCAAATCGCCCTGAAATTTATGGCCAACTCTAATAAATCAAATGATGCGATTTTACGCTTGTCTTACGAAGCAAGCAGGCTATAGTGCGCCCCGCAGTCGAAGGTGCTTTGCGCCTTGTTACAGGATGGAGCCGTGGCTGAGTGGTTTAAGGCGCACGCCTGGAAAGCGTGTTGGGTGGTAACGCCCCCGAGGGTTCGAATCCCTCCGGCTCCTCCAGCGTAACAATCAAGAAAATTCATAACGTTCCATAAACCCCTGTAAAACACGGGCTTTAAACCTTCTGTTGCGTCATGACGGAAAAGGTTTGTTTTTAGTTGTCAGCCCATCAGGCAATAAAAACTGGCCAATTCGTTTTCAAATGGATGGCCGCAAGCGAGAAATGGGCTTGGGTGCTACAAAAAGTGTAAGTCTTGCTGAAGCGCGTGCCCGAGCATCTGCCCTGTGACACGGTAGAACATCTACCAAACGGCGACCTCTGCGATTGTTGCGGTGAAGCACTGCACCGGATTGGTGAGGACATCACCGAAGTACTGGATTATGCATCCGCGAGCTTTCTGGGCAAACGCCGTATACGGCCAAAGATGGCGTGTAGAAGTTGTAACACAATAAAACAGGCCCCTACCATCAGCTTGCAGATCGAAAAGGGTAAGCCCGGTCCCGGCTTACTGGCAAATGTTCTCGTCTCAAAATACATGGATCATTTGCCGCTCTACAGGCAGTCTGTCATCTATGCCTGTGAAAGTGTGGAGATCAGCCGCAACACTATGGCTGATTGAAGAAATAACCAGGCGCTTACGGTTAAACAGGTATACCTTTGAAACAATCAGCAAGGTTCAATAGGATGCCACAGCTTGGCTCTGGATATATAACAACGAGCGCCAAAATATGGCACTCGGCGGCATAACTCCGAAACAGCAACTAGCTATGGGCAGGCTCATGGCTGCTTAAAGCAGTTCTACTTATCAAGTCCCCTATAAATGGGGTACTACCCCATGAGCTGAGGACAAGTCGCCGAATTCGACATGTTTTTGATTATTAGTCTGCGAATATTCAAAAATGTAGAAACGATATAATTGAGCTTTCAATTTGTTTTATTTTCTTTTGACGGAGCATTATCCTCACCAAAACTTTAATGCAAGATTGTTCAGATGCCACAGCGAGAACTATCCTTCTTCAGCATTGAGAATTACGTCACCTGCAAGAGCCTGTACCAAATCTACAAGCTCGCCAACACCTTCCATCTGGCGATTAACAGTGATGGCGATCGACATATTGTGTTCAGGGTACATAATCAAAAATGCTATACCGCCCATGGCAACACCACCATGATGTGAAATCATCACCTTACGTTCCTCGTTAAATGTACCGCTTGATAAATGGCTGCGCCAACCAAATGCATAATTCTGCTCATTGGCCTCCCCACTCGCTAGCTTCTGGGGTGTGAAAAACAAAGATTCGCGGGTGGCGGGATCGACATAATCATTGGATAAAATCGCCTGTGTCATCAACACAAGATCGGTCGGCGTGGAAACAAAACCGCCACCAGCTGTCTTGTTGGAACTGTCGACTGGAAATGCCTTCTTATACTGCCCATCATTTATAACATATGGGACGGCGAAATCCTTAGCGGATAAACCTTCCCTCATTGTATTCTTCATGCCTAGCGGTACTGTCAGTTTGGTTTCAACAAGGTGGTCGAAAGTTTGACCGCTTGCACCTTCCATTGCCGCAGAAGCCAAAACGAAACCATAAGAGCTATAGGAAAAACCTGTTCCGGGCTCAAAAAGAAGCGGGGACTTTGAGAAAACCCCCACGCTGCTTTCCACGGTCTTATGATGTTTTTGGTTGCTGTACTCGTCGAAAGGAAAACAAAGGCAGGGCCCATAGTGGCGTATACCTGCCGTATGGCTCATTAATTGTCGTGTTGTAATGTCGAAATTTTTCTGCGGATAGTAAGGCACCAGCTCTTCAATTGGTGCATCTATGTCTAAGATCCCTTCATCAAATAGCTTAGCTGCTATGGTAGCGCTCACAGCCTTAGATACACTGCCAATTCGAAATTTCGTATCTAGCGTGGCAGGTATTTTATTGTAGAGGTCACGATACCCTGCAGCCCGTGCCCAAACAAGCGCGCCATCTTTACCAAGAGCAATGGAAACGGCTGGGAAATTATTGGCAGAGATGGCTTGATCTAGTTTCATATTAACAGACGCAATGACATCCGCATAAATCGCAGGGGTAGCAGTTTGTTCGCCAAGTGTTCGGTCTTGATCTGAGAGAACTTGCCATCCGTTATTCCAGACGAAAACCGGTTCAAATAACCGGAAAATGAAATAGCCTAGAATTGCCAAAACAGATAAGTGGAAGACTTTTAGGCCTCGTCTGCTGTGAATTTTATTTTCTGTCATGTTTTGATCCATTGAAACCATTTTTCCGCCCATCGACTGGGGCAGCCGATATCTGCTAGCCGATATCCCTGAACACCCCAGTCAATTCTCTTGCGATGGAAGTGATCGAAAAATAAACGCACGCGAGGATATAGACTTTGAGTTCAAAGTGGGCTGGTTAACACTTCGCCGCTCATTCTATGAGTGAGAGGGCCTTCTCTGTATTGATCACTTTGGAGAACAAAGGGTAACTATACATACAGGTGATTTCCTGTTTTTGAAGGCTCAATGTTGCAGTAGCATCGGTAACAGTAAAGACTTCATATCTCTTTGAATATGCCACTCTCATCGTCCCCTCTATGCAGACATCAGACAATAAGCCCATCAGCACCAACGTGGTAATTTTTTTGCCCCTCAATATATTTTCAAGATTCGTCCCTTCAAACGCTATAATGGCACTTCTCTCAATTACAATATCCTCTTCTTTTTTGTCGAAAATTCCATCGATCTCACCGCCCTGAGTACCCTTAATCATGGCCCCGCTTTCGATGATCGAGGAAATTACACCGTAGGGATTTTCGCCCGCTTCTGGGTAGCCCACAGAAAAAACTATTGGGCTGTAAATAATTGTGGCTCCAGCGTCTCGGTACTGACTGGTTAAGGTATTGATATTTGCAATGACATTGAATTTTCTCAGTACGGCTTTGGAAGCAGGAAATAGCTTACCCGATGTATCCGTTAGATCGTTCTGCGGATCCAATATCAAGAGTGCAGTTTTTGAGGGTTTCATGT